>CBDUZQ010000372.1:0-2662 GCA_965371755.1 uncultured bacterium | reverse complement strand
TCTCTGGAACCTGACAGGCAAGCCTGCTTTTCGCGCTTCGCGCGTGTCAGGAGCGCAGGGCTCCTGACCTACCATATCTTGCCTGTCAGGATCGCAATCCGCCGCGGCGGACTGACCTACAGTATCTATCGCACTTCTTCAAGCAGTTCGCCGATCTCATCGAGCACCCGGTCAACGCTTATCTCATTCATACACTGCATGTGATCATCCCCCTTGAGGGGACAGACATTCTTGACACAACTGATGCAATCCAGATGCTCGCGGAAGATCAGTCGCTTGCGTCGGGAGATCGGAGAGGTCTCGGCAGGATTGTCGGCGCCGGAAAGAACCACCAGCGGCACGCCAACAGCCGCCGCCAGGTGGGCCGGTCCCGAGTCGTTGCCCAGGAAGAAATCGGCCCGCGAAACCAACGCCGCAGTCTCGCGCAGGCCGGTCTTGCCGGCCAGGTTGATGACTTCTCTGGTTCCGGCCGCGGCGGCGATCTCGTCACCGCACACCGCTTCCTCTTTTATACCGATCAAGATAACTTTCAGGTTGAAGCGCGTAATGATCAGTTTGATTGCCTCGATGTATTTCTGTTGACCCCACCGCCTAGAGGCCGCCACCGCCTGGAAAGCTACCACAGCATAGGCGTCACTCTCAGAAACGTCAAATCGGGCCAGGGTGGCCGTCACGCCCTCGATATCATCCTCATTGATGAATAGTTTCGGACGGACGAATTCGATGTCGATTCCGGCGCCACGCCTGAGCAGATTGAAGTAGGTCTCGCTGCGGTGACTGGAACTCAGCGGCGTCGACAGCGGCAGGGGGCGCGACAGGAGCAAGCGACGACCGTCAGCAATATAGCCTATCCGCTCTTTGACCCCACCCAGTTTGAACCCGGCGGCGGAACCGAACGAAGGTGGCAGGATGTAACCGATGTCAAAACTGTGCCGAGCGATGATGTCCTTGATTTTCATCACGGCAATCAAGCCGTGGACGTGCTCGGTCGGTATTTTCAGCACCTGATCGACAGCCGGATTGGACTCAAACAGGTCGGCCAGGTGTTCCGGGACCAGGACGGTTACTGTGGAGCCGGGGTAGGCCTCGCGCGTTTCATTGATCATCGGCAGCGCCATAACGCAGTCGCCGAGATGGTTGGGCGTGCGAATGATGATGGTGCGAGGCATCAGTTGAGATACTTGCTTTCCAGATCCACTCTGGTCGTATAGTACGTTTTCAGTTCCTCCAGGTAATTGTTCCTGGCCTCCAGAAAAGAAACGCGACTATCCAAAAAGGTCAACTTAGAAATCTGGCCGTTATCCATACGTTCGCGAGCTATATCCAGTTTGGTTTGGGCGATCGATATCTTCTGCTTCAGCACATCAAGCTTGCGATAGCTGACGTTGAGCCGGTTGATCAGAGCAGCGATTTCCGCCTGCACTGATTTTTCATTCTTTTCATACTCCAGGCGGGCCTGTTCGGCCGACAGCCGCGCCGCCTTGACCGCAGCGCCTGAGGCACCGCCATCCCAGAGCGGGTACGACAGGTCCATTCGGACCTCCCAACTGTCGGTCTTCAGATCATCGGAAATCCCGGCATCCTCGACCTCCCCTCGGCTCATGTTGTAATTGGCCGTTAGACTGCCGGTCAAGCCGTGCGAAGACGATGTGAAACTGGCTGTCCGTTTCTGCTTATCGAATTCGTACTTGGCCTTCATAAGGGGGATACTGCTCTCCCAGTCCTCAAGGTAGCGCTGCTGTGTTTGAGGATCGAGCGGTGAAACTGTTTTGGGCGGCACCGGCTCTATTTCGTCCAGCGACTTTGCATCCAACAGCGTCGCCAGGGTTCGCCGTTGATTAGTGGCATTATCCTCATACTCAAAAAGCTGCAACTCGGCATCAAGCAGCGCCGCAACCGACTCCAACCTCTGCTCCTCCGACACCACACCGTCGGCCAGCTTGGCGGACGTTATGTCCGACTGCAAGTGTGCCTTCTCGAGTTCATCGCGACCGCGTTCGGTGCCGATCTCACTCTGCAAGACACCAAAGAACGCTTCAACTACTTCCTTCTGGAGGGTAGCGGCTTCTTCCACCCGGCTCAGGCGGGCCAACTCAAGATCATCGCTCCGGTTGCGCAAGTCATATTTGGGCTGCGACGGCTGCAGCACCGGCTGAGTGAGAGAGAAACTGAACCGACCGAGGCGGCTGCTTTCGTCCACCTGGAGGCCGGTGCGATTGGGATGCTCACCTTCACTGTTGAGCAGATCGGCCCTGGCCGTCAGGTCTCCCCCGGTAATAAGATTCTGTGTCACGGTGACGTCGGCCTGG
This sequence comes from uncultured bacterium, assembly GCA_965371755.1. GTDB lineage: Bacteria > Zixibacteria > MSB-5A5 > GN15 > FEB-12 > JAJRTA01. Next base: position 353 of record CBDUZQ010000372.1, on the reverse strand, counting down.
TAGTTCAGAAATGTTTCCCGAAGAGGTCTTTTTTCGTCGGTGCCGGGCAGGTAGCCCCACCTCTCATCGGCGCCATACGTGGGTACCGTAGCGTTGATCGAGATTTCCGGCAGGTAGAAACCGATCCTCTCGGCAAAATACTGTTGCTCGGCCACCTCGAGATTGCCCTTAATAATGCCCCCGCGACCGGTACGGTTCAGAACTATATCGGTAGCTTCGTCTAATGTCAACGGCCGCGAGGCAACCGCAGAGAATGCGAGTCCAGCCAGGATCGATCCAAACGCGACGCACTTAACCAACCGATTCATATTGCCTTGCTCCTTTATACGCGTTCAACATCATCGCTGCCCGGC
>CBDUZQ010000371.1:0-2695 GCA_965371755.1 uncultured bacterium | reverse complement strand
AAGAAATCGCAGGTGTTTTCAACCGCCGCCGACAACCAGCCGCAGGTGGACATTCATGTCCTCCAGGGTGAGCGCGAGATGGCTATCGACAACAAGTCAATCGGTCGTTTTGCCCTTGACGGCATTCCGCCGGCGCCGCGCGGTATGCCGCAGATCGAGGTGGCATTCGACATCGATGCCAACGGCATACTCAATGTTTCGGCCAAAGACCTTGCCACCGGCAAGGAGCAAAACGTGCGTATCGAAGCATCGTCCGGATTGTCCGAGGCCGACATCGAAAAGATGGTGCAGGACGCCAAAGCTCACGAGTCAGAGGACAAGGAAAAGAAGCGTCAGGTCGAGGCGCGCAACCAGGCGGATCAGGCCGTCTTCCAATCCGAGCGGCAGCTTAAGGAGTATGGTGACAAGCTTAGCGCCGACTCCAAGACCAAGCTGGAAGCAGCCACTAACCGTGTCAAAGAGGCGCTTAAGAGCGACACCACCGATGAGATCACCGCAGCGTCGGAGGCGCTCAACCAGAGTTGGCAGCAGGCTTCGGCCGAGATGTATCAGGAGGCTCAGCCTGATCCAGCAGCCGGTGCACAGCAGACCGGCGGCAACGGCGAGAAGCCGGACGACAAGGTCGTCGACGCAGAGTTTGAAGAAGTCAAGTAAGGCATTAGTGCTGTAGCGTGTTCCGCAGGGTCTTCTTGCGCCACTGATGGAGCGCGACCCTGCGGTTCAATTCTTGCGTGCGGCGTACGTTCTCGTGCGCCGCACGGTTGCTAACTTGACTGGCGAACGCCGAACAACTACTATGCTTCTGTTGAGAGAGCCAGGATGAACCTGTGAGCAAAGACTACTACCAGATACTCGGCGTCAGTGAGAATGCTTCTCCCGATGAGATCAAGAAGCAGTTTCGCAAACTGGCTATGAAGTATCACCCCGACCGCAACCACGGGGACAAGGCAGCTGAGGACAAGTTCAAGGGAATTTCCGAGGCCTACGATACGCTGTCCGATCCGAAGAAGAAACAGGAATACGACACCATGCGCAAGTACGGCGCCTTCACCGGTGCCGGCGCAAGTGGCGGGCCGGGCGGCTTTGGTGGTCGTGGATTTGATTTCTCGCAGATGTTTCGTCAGGGGAGTGGCCCGAGAGGTTTTCAGACGTTTCGCTCCAGTGGCATGGAGGGTCTCAATGGGTTTGAGGACATTCTGAACTCATTCTTCGGTGGTGGTCAGGGCGGCTTCAGCTTTTCAACCGGTGGGCGCGGGCCACGTCGTGCCGGTGCGCGCCGGGCGCAACGGCCGCCGAATGTGGAGACATCGTTGGTTGTCAACTTCATGGAATCAGTGCGCGGCACCAGGCGCGAGTTGATCATCCAGCCGACCGGCAAGAAGCTCAAAGTCAGGATACCGGCGGGAATCGAAAACGGCGGCAAGATTCGTCTCAAGGGTCAGGGGCAGCCGGACCCATTCAGCGGGCAGTTTAGCGACTTAATCATAACGGTGAAAGTAATGCCGGATCAAAATTTCGAACGTTAGGGGAACGATGTCTACACCAAGGTGAAGGTGTCGTTCAAGGATGCTATCCTCGGTACCAAAGTCGAGGTGAAGACACTGACCAAAACGGTTTCTCTCAATCTCAAACCGGGCACACAGCCGGGGACGTTGATGCGCCTGAAAGGACAGGGCCTCGCTGTCGGCAACAAGACCGGCGACTGCTACGTCCGCATCGAGGTGGCGATACCAACGACGATGACGGAGAATCAGCGGAAGCTGTTAGAGGAGTGGGAGGGGTAGGAAGAGATTGGTTATGCCAGCATCAGTCCGAAGTTATATTACTGCATCGCACATTCCGAAGTGACGACAAAGGAGGATTGGTTTGAGGGTATTCATCATTGGATTGGCTGTCTTTGCTATGATGCTGCCGGGCAGCAATGATCCGTATGCATCAAGCTGTTGTGATCAAACGTTTCAGGTTTACGGTAAGACCGCCGGCGACAACAGTATGCTGTTTTGGTCTGTAACATTGGGTGGCGAATGCGGCGGGCATTTTGAAGGATATGCCCTCGTGCTTGGCGACTCTACAACCCCGGTCTTGACATTTGGACATAGGAGTGGAGACTGGGTGCCCCGACTGTTCAAGGATATCCGTGAAGAAAAGCCTGTGCAGGTTGAACAAGTTAATGGGAGATTTGTGATCAACGATTCCGTATGGATAGAGCCTCCGCCGGAGGACACCACTTTCGTAAGGAAGTTTATTAGCGTCATAAACCAGGGCGGGGGAGACCCAAGGAGTTGGTACCGGATGTGCCCTGTCGATTGCTCGGACTATCCCGTTGTTCACGGCCGTCAGTCCGAAGTAGTCTATGCCTATAAAGGGGGCGTCTACAAAAGCTACAAATTTAAGGAAGTGATATACTACCCGGAGTCGCAGTATGTCGTTGTCATTACGGATCAACCTCAGAAAGCTGTGGGCCTCGATACTATGCATGGCCTGTTGGTCATCCATCTCACGCATGCCACCGAAGGGGAATAGGCTATGAAGAAATTCTTTGTCTTGATGATAGTGCTGACGGCGCTCCTTGGGACCTTCTCAGTCGCAGTTGCTCAAACAGAGAGGAAATGTGATCAGGTGTTTACGTTGTTTGACAAGACGGTCGGAGACCATTCCCTGATGTTCTACCGGGTAGATTGGAGAGGAGGAGGGA
>CBDUZQ010000370.1:0-2700 GCA_965371755.1 uncultured bacterium | reverse complement strand
CGCCTTTGTAGGAATACCAGTTCACGTCATTCCGGGCTTGACCCGGAATCCAGTTCTTTGTTCATACACTGGATGCTGGATCAAGTCCAGCATGACAGACGGTAGCCCAGGCGTCGAAGCGATCAGCCCGGTAGTTGATCGGATTCGTCAGATTTCTTGTCCTTGTAGAACGCCCCGATTATTAGCGCAACTCCGACGATGATCGGAAACATGGGCCACATCTCGCCGATACCCGGCAGGATACCCAGATTGCTCAGAAGAAAGATGAGACCGACGCCGAGCGTTATCAGTCCACCAATGAGCATGCCCCGACGATCCGCTTCCATTTTCTTATCGGACATATCGACGACCTCTATTTACCGGATTGTTGCTGTCTTTGTTCTTTACGAATTTAGTTGAAACCTACTCGTCGGTCAACTATAATCCGAGACCGGTGCCCCTCAGCTTGCTGTGGGATCGGTTCGGCATTGAATGTCACCCTTCGACTCCGCTCAGGGTGAGGTGGGATGACTATGGCACAGCATAATAATGGTGGTAAATGGCAACTCCGGTGTGGACATCGTAAAGGAACTCGGCTGCGCCATGGCCGGTGGTCGAGTTGGAATACAGCCGCCACACAAGCCGATATCCGGTGCGTCTGACGTATATCATCAACTCCGAGTCATGCACCTCAGTGTATCCCATCTCATCCGGGTGGGAGTCCAGGAACTTCCGGATAGCTTCCGCCTCGCTAAAGTCCGGCGTCACCGAGACATCAAGCGACACCTCAGGATCGAATGTCATCCATGCCACATACACTCTATCAGGAGCATATACCTGAAAGCCAGCCCGCTTATGGAAAACCGATACACCGTGATATATCTGACCCAGATTCACCGTCGCCGTTCCTGTGGTGTCACTATCGACGTATACAAACCTTAACTGTGACGCGGGGGCGGTTATCCCGTACTCATCACCATGAACCTTCAGCCAGTCCAGCACGGTGACAAGGGCGATAGTATCCGCAGGAGTCAAAAGAGTGTTCGGGGGAAACCAGGTATCCGGATAAGAATCCGGCGGGTCGTCAAACTTCGTTGGAGAACGATCACAGGCTATTAAGAACGACAGTGTTAGAATGGTGCAAACAGCGAGCACAAAAACCGTACGCATAGACGACCTCCGAATCCTTGAGAGCATGAACTAAGCGATCCTACAGTAAATTATACAATCGGGTCCGTAATTCGTCAAGAACAATTTCGCCTGTGGCGACCGACCTTCTGCCTGCCGACGGGTGGCTCACAGCTTGCTGCGGGATCCATTAGTTTTGAGGTCTAAGATTGTGACCTCAAAAGCAAGCCGGCAACTTGACGTGCAGTTCAGATTAGGTTATCATTATCTTTGTAAGCCAGCATAGTGTCGAAATATGGGAATCTTAGGCGACATATTCGCGTTTATCAAAGCGCCAAAGGAATACAAGAAGATCAGGCTCGAGATCGAGAAGCTCGAAGCAGAGAAGCGCGAGAGTATTATTAAGCCGGCCACGCGGGAAGAGGTTGAGAAGTACGATCTCAAGACCGGGGCGTTAGTCGACAGAGTCGAGTCACCGGCGCCCCGCGAACGATTCTCTACAAGACTCTCGCCACAGCCGTTTTTGCTGCTGTTCGTGCGCCTGTTCCTTATGGTGGGGGCGATCGCAATCGCCGTTTACCTGTTCCTGCGCTTCATTGTTGATTGACGCTCAGTTCCGGTAGGTCGAAACCCCTGACCCGAAGGGGTCGTCCTGAGCGCAGTGGAAGGGCGAGGTTTCGACATCGCGCTGAGCGCGATTCCTAATCTCACCCCCACACACAAACACCCCAACCTCTCCGCAAAAAGCGGCCGCGAATTCCTTGGTAAAGGACCTGCCAATGGCCACCAGCGCAAAACAGACTGCTCCCAACTCATGCAGACCTTGGATTCACCGCCGAACCTACTATCCGAACTCAAAAATACACAAAACGAACCCATTTCCACACCGTGATCGTCCAGCTAGCCCGGTCTTGAAAGTTGACACTGCTCCAACACCATTGCATCATGGATTCACACAATCGAAAAAAAGGTCTCAACCTAACCGAAGGAGGACGCAATGGGTGTTGACACTGCGTTGGAAATGATCGGCGGCTACGTGCTCATTATCTCGGCGCTCGCGTTGGCGGTAGAGCGGGTGATGGACATGGCGAAAGCCTTCGCCTCGAAGTACCTGGGAGGAATTCAGGATGACGGCACCAAAAAAGAAGACGATCCCGCCCGTGAGCGAAGGGTTCGGGTGGGGGCATTAGTGGTGGCGATACCGCTGTCGCTGGTGGCTAGGGTGGACACGTTTGAACTGTTAGGCATGGACTCACCGCTCTGGTTGGGTTATCCGATACTCGGTTGGCTGTTGAGCGGCCTTGTCGCCAGTCGCGGCTCGGCTTTCTGGCATGATGTGATAGCGATGGTGAACGAGGTTAAGAAAGCAAAGCGGCAGCCGGCTCCAAGTGGGACCTGAGTTGCCGCCGGGTGGCCCACAGCTTGCCGAATGGTGAAGGTCACTTTGGGGACCAGAGATATTCTTCAAAGTCGATCGTGCCGGATCGGTCGAAGGTAACACCCTCCGCTTCTAGAAGCGCCCGTTGGAGTTCGTAACCGGAGCCTGGTTTCAATGAGATCCGTCCCTGCGAGTTGATGACCCGATGCCAAGGG
>CBDUZQ010000369.1:0-2712 GCA_965371755.1 uncultured bacterium | reverse complement strand
GTAATCGTGTCCGGCAACTCCCGGCGCGCCCGGCTCACCGTGAATGGTCTCACTAACATGGGATCAAGCTGAGTCCCTGCGCCTGAGCCTTTACTTGTTTGCTGAGTTGCCATAGATATCCAACAGTTGTAATCTGGTTGCTTCCAGTCGCTGGGCGATAATTCCAACGAACCGTCTCATGACTTCATAGCCGAGATCATGATCTTCTTCGCATTTCTCGCGAAGGCATTTGCCGTCAAGGGCGATGGCCCGGGTCAACTCCACCGCGCGGGCATCGAAATGCCAGCGGTATGGCGGCACCAGCCACGACCATCCCAGGATTTCCCCGGCTTCCCTTGAGCGAATGATGATCGGTCCTTTCTGGGGAACATGCGTCTCGATGAGAACCCGACCGTGCCGGATGAAATAAAAGGCGTTGGCTTCTTCACCCTCACGGATAATGAATTCCCCTGACTTAAAGACTACGTTCGAGGCGCAGCCGACCAGCAGTTTGATGTGCTCTGCAGCCAGACCTTCAAGGAATGGATGCTCTCTGAGAGTCTGCTCCAAATCTCTCATAATGGTTATCCTCGTTCTATGGCCGAAGCCATGCTTTTATTCCGTCACCGTTAGTTGCCGTGCTTCTTCCGTAATATCGATACCGACCGGACACCAGGTGATGCAACGCCCACATCCGACACATCCTGACATTCCAAACTGCTTCTGCCAGTATACTAACTTGTGCATCATCCACTGCCGATAGCGTGAAGTGACACTCCTGCGTATGCTGCCGCCGTGGATGTAGGAATAATCCATGGTGAAACAGGAATCCCACTTCCGTTGCCTTTGGGCGTGCTGCCCGGTGAGATCAGTGCTGTCTTCCATGTCGGTGCAGAAGCAGGTCGGGCAAACCATAGTACAGTTGCCGCAGGCCAGGCATCGCTCGGCTATCGCCTCCCAATGAGGGTCGTCGAATTTCTCGTTCAGCAGCCCTCCGATATGTTCGGAGTCAATAGTGCGAGTCATGCCGGCGGCAGCTCGGTTGAGTTCCTTTTGCGCTGCCTTTATCTCCGATTCCTTCGGCTGGCTTACCGGGAGTTTGTCAACGAGCTTTCTTCCCGCTTTTGAACCAGACTCCACAATGAAATAGTGCCGGTTTGAGACACACATCTCAGTCAGGGCCAGGTCGAAACCGGAGGTCGCTTTGGGTCCTGTCTTCATGGAAGCGCAGAAGCAGGTATCGCCGGGACGCACACAATTGACCGCCACCACGAAGAGGTTTCGGCGTCGCTCCCGGTATGAGTTGTCGATATACTGACCCTGGCTGAATATCTTGTCATGGATGGCCAGGGCGGCAAGTTCGCAAGAGCGAACACCGATCAGGGCGCGCTTGACCTGGTCGGGCTCCGGTTGAATGACCTTGAAACCGTTACCGTCCCGAGTGGCCTCCCAGAGTACGTTTGTCGGTGGCTGAAGGACCCTTCGCCAGGACTGCGAACCAACTGTGTAACCAAAAAGTGTCTTCTTCTTGTCTTTCACCAATCGGTACTTGCCGGGCTCGCATACATCTCCCCAGCCGACGGGAAGCTCATCCGCGGCCTGAATCCTCTCGTAGACGATAGCGCTGTCCCTGACCGTTGGACCCAGCAGTTCGTACCCACTGTCCGATAGCGCATCAAGGAGGCTCTGAAAGTTCTTTCTCTCCAGTATGACAACATCCTTGTCCGGGAACGTTATCTCGGTCATGGTGGATCACTCCTCGTGTTGTGGCGACCTGGTACATACAGCATAATCGTTTTCATCCTCAAAAAGCTACTTGAAACTGCGAGCGTATGATGAAATCATGGTCATCAGAACTCCATACCTTCAGCTATCTCGAGAATAATATCTCGTTCCCGCAAGATCCCCACCAACTCTCCATCATCCATCACCGGCAGGTTGATCACGTGGTGGTGGACCATGAGATGTATCGCCTTCATGATGGGGTCATGTATCTCTACAGACACGAGTTTATCCATCAACTCGTGGATATTTCGTTTGCCGATCACCTTGCATTGGGCCATAAACATGCCGGTAAAGAAGGTTGTGTATGGAGAATCTTCGAGAAATGGAGGCAGCACCAGCTTAAGCATGTCAACGAAACGGATCAACCCCACGAACCTATCGCTACGGTCGTAAACCAGGGCCGAGCGAACCTGGCCGGCCTGCACCCCCTCCACCACCGGCCGGTAGAACGCCTCCCGCAGCTTAGCAATAGCATCAGAGACGGGTTCGTCTACATAGAGTCGGGGATAGCGTGAGGGGGGCACCATCAGTTCGGTAATGGTCCGCTCCCGCATCGGTTTTTCGATGTCTCGATCCAACAGCGTACGGATTCGTTTGGCAAGCTGCTCCATGTCGATCGGTTTCTGCAGAAAGTCGACGATATCCAGCTTGATACCGGCCATGGCGGCATCGAAGTCACCGTGCCCGGTGAGGATGATTACCGGGAGGGTAGCGTCGATCTCCCTGATCTCTTGCAGTGTTTCGATACCACCCATTCCCGGCATTTTGAGGTCTAAAATGACCACGTCCGGCCGCTCAAAGTTGATTGCTGTCAGAGCTTCTGATCCGTCGGCGACATCAGTTACGGTAAATCCTCGTCTGCCCAGCGCTGTCGCTGTGGCCTGTCGGAAGTCATCTTCATCATCCACCAAAAGCAGCTTGAGCGTGGTATGTTCCATATCCATTAGT
>CBDUZQ010000368.1:0-2734 GCA_965371755.1 uncultured bacterium | reverse complement strand
TTCGATTTCGTGCTCTACTCATGGTCGGCACTGGGCGCAGCGTTCGGACCGGTCGTCATTCTCGGCCTGTTATGGAAGCGCACCACCAAAGCGGGCGTGATCGCTGGCATGTTAGTCGGCGTGACAGTCACTGTCATCTGGAGAAACATCCCGGCGCTTAAGGGCGCATTGTACGAACTGGTACCGGCCTTTGTTCTGGCCTTTGTGGTGGTGCTGGTAGTGAGCACCTTGACTTCAACGACCATTCATGAACGCACACTGAAAACTCCATAAAAGGGCGTAACCATTCAATGAAACCAGCTACTCGCCGTGCTCTCAAAGGTCTCTTGTTCGCTGTCACCGGCTTGATGGTCGGGTTTGTGATTGCAGGGTATGTTCTCTTGCAGCGTTCATTGCCGGTGACCGACGGGACAGTTGCTCTGGAGGGGTTGCAGGACGAAGTTACGGTTACTTTCGACAGCCTGGGCATCCCGCAGATTTGGGCTTACAATGAAACCGACGCCCTTTTTGCCCTCGGCTACCAGCACGCTGCCGACCGCATGTTTCAAATGGATCTGATTCGTCGCTTGTCGCAAGGGAGGCTCTCTGAGATGCTCGGCAGTGTCACTCTCGAAACAGACAAGCAGCAGCGCATGATCGGCCACGCACGCCTGGCGCGAAAGGCGGTCGACAACCTTTCCGACCACAACCGTCGCCGCCTGCAAGCGTATGCCGACGGCGTAAACGCCTACCATGAATCCTGCCGCTCGTTGCCGTTTGAGTTCCGCTTGCTGCCGGTTGACTTTGAACTCTGGACTGTCTATGACTGTTTGACCATCCTCAGCTTTCAAACATGGTTCTCCGATGCTCTGCACAACCACGACAGTTTCTACTTTGACCTTACCAAAAAACTCTCACCTGGACGCACCCGCGAATTGCTACCGGAGTATCCAGATTGGGCGCCTGCCACCATCCCCGAGGAAGCTCAGGCCGATGCTGCGTCACCGGTAATGAACGAACAAACTTCGTACGCCGGCACCAACCGAGCGATGGTGCACACCGATGCCGCCTTACTGACCGTTGTCGATTCGGACATTTCTACCTCTTCATCGTTTCAAAGGGCTGTTGCCGCCACTCTTCTCGCCGGCGAATGGCCATCACCGTGCATGAGTGGAGGTTCCAACGGTTGGGTTGTTGCGCCGCATCGGTCCTTAAGCGGCAGGGCGATGCTGGCGGCCGATCCGCACCTTGAGATCTCGCGTTTGCCGCAATTCTGGTACGCAGTCGGGTTGCATGTCGAACAACCATCGTTTGGCGTGCTCGGTATCACTATTCCGGGGTTGCCGTTTGTGATCATGGGACACAACGGCGCCACGGCCTGGTCGTTCACGGTCGGCGGTGTCGACGAAAGCGACTATTTCGAGGAGAAACTCGATCCCGATGACAGCCTGCGCGTCCTTGCGCCGGATGGCTATGAACCGCTTGAGGTCATTGTCGACACCATTTACGTGTCCGACGCTTCGCCGGTCGAACTGCCGATTCGACTGAGTCGCCGTGGGCCGGTCGTGATGGAAGTGGGTGGTGAGCTTTTCTCTCTCAAGTGGGCGGGCTACGATGTCGATTTCGACGTCGCTGTTGCGTCAGGATTCGCATTGCACCGCGCGACTTCCTTTGACACCTTCCGCGGTATCGTTACAGGACTTGGCGCTCTCAACGGCAACTACATGTACGCAGATAGCGCCGGGAATATCGGTTATCAACTGAGCACCCCACTGCCAATCCGCAACGGGGGCGACGGTCGCTTTGTAAGGCAGGGATGGAGTGCTGAAGACGACTGGCAAGGATACTATCCATTGAGTGAAACACCACACGCGTGCAACCCATCGCGTGGCTGGCTGGCATCCTGCAATAACTTGTCGAGTCGCACCCACAACCTTCCCGGCGTCTATGCAGCCGATCGCATCCTGCGTATCACCGAACTGCTCGAGTTGACCGAGGTAGTTACCCCTCAACTGATGTCGACCTGGCAACTCGACCGACGTGACAACTATTTCCTCAGGTGGAAGACGCCTTTGGCCGATGCTCTTGACTCCATCGGTGAGACACAACAAGCGGAGCTGGTTCGCGACTGGGACGGCAGTACGACTATTGACTCAAAGATTACGCCGCTGGTGGTGTTGTTTCTCAGGTGGCTGAAACAGTACACCTTTCAAGATGAGCTTGGCGATCTGCAATCTGGGGTGTCAAGGCTGACGCTGGATCGTCTGTATCACGATAACAACTCTACCTGGTTCGATGACGTCACCACGGACGAAAAGATAGAAACTCGCGACGACATTGCACAGCAAGCCGCGCGTGAGGCGGTAGCGACGATCGGCGGCAAATCCTGGGGGGAGATGCACACGCTGACGATGCGTCATCCGATGGCGGCCGTGCCGGTCCTCAGCGGCCTGCTTGGTTTGCAGCGTGGTCACTGGTCATGGGGCGGCACGCACGGGACACTGAATAAATCCTACTACCGCGCGCGTAACGATACTACCTACCAATGCCTGGTCGCGCCGAGTTGGCGCTTTGTAATCGACTTTGCCGATGTCGACGCTGCTACGATGGTTCTTCCGGCCGGCAACTCCGGCAACCCGATGAGTTCGCACTTTTTCGATTTCAACGAGATGTGGCGAAACGGTGAACGATGGACGGTACCATTCTCACGTGACAAGGTTCTGGCACGGGCCATGTCGACACTGACGATGCAGCC
>CBDUZQ010000367.1:0-2751 GCA_965371755.1 uncultured bacterium | reverse complement strand
ATATCGCCTCGTTCAATGCGCTCCATGTGCCGTCCAGCACGCGTGCCTTGAGATTAGTGGTTCTGGCCAACGGGACTGCTCCGCTATATGGAGTCGCGCTGGGTGAAACATCACCCTGGCTGATTTCGGTGGTGACTAACTCGGCTGAGATGAGAAAATCAGAATCGGCGGTAGAGATGTTCAGGCCCTGGATGGCCAGAACGTTGTTGCCGGACTGCAGGACACCTGTATGACTGGAGATGTCGATGTTCTCGAAGTTGATAGCTGCAGAGTCGGGATTCTCACCGGTAGCGACGGAGTCCCACTGCGGTGTTCCGGTTAAATTGCGCCTGGCCACTTCGGAGCCGTTGAGGTAAGCAATGAATCCATCATCATATTTTATCTTCAGTGTCATGCTGGATAAGTCAGTATTGCTGACGGTGAACGGGATGCGAATGTAACAAGTACCATTGTTACCGTACATATCTCCATCGACGTTGATATTGAAGAGGTCCAAGAAGTTTACGGGGTCGCCCGGGTTCTTTTCGTAGCCGACTCCGCCGGTGCCGCTGGGCCAGTTCGAGTCGTCGAAGTAAGTCGTGGTCCAGGTGTCACCAGCCGGGGACAGATACAGACCGTCGATCGGTGGATCACCGTTGTTCGGGTCAAGAGCATCGTGTCTCCAGGTCACTGCCAGGTTATCGCCTCCCGTGCCCTCCTTGTGCAGCGCCTCAATGTAGTATTTCTGACCACCCACCAGTGCGATGGGTGCCGACTCCTCGTTGCCGTCGAGTTGCCACGTCCTGACCGAGCTCCAGCTGGTCTCAAAAGCAATAAGCACTTTGTTGATTGGATCGTCGTCGGTACTCAGCCAGAGTTCACTGGCATCGTCGCTTGATATCCAGAAAGTGTAGCTGCCGTTCGCCGGTGGATGGAGATAGCCCCTCACACGCGTACCATAGTCATCAGCCCAACCCGCCGGTGCTTCGAATGTGGCTAAGTAGTCGATACCGCTTGGATTTCCGGGGTAATCGGGGCTCGATGTCAGGTCTGAGACAGCGGTACCGCTTATTCCGGTCCAGTATTCCCTCAGGATTGAGCCCGTGCTGCCGGCAAGAGGACCGGTGGGAACAAGGTAGTTCCTGGTGGCATCTTCAGCAACGAGTGTAACTACAGAACCGGGCGAAGACTCCGCTATCGGTATGCGCGGGTCATTCCCGTCTGTTGTGTAATAGATAGTGCCGGATGAAGAGCTCATACTCACATTGAAACCGGTAGGATCCCACCCGCCATGCTGGCTAAACGTTGGCGCGTTCACATCCGGATAGAGATCTCTGCCCTTCAGGTCTTCGAAGACGATGTCCGTTCGCTCCTGGAAGTAAGTGTTCAGCAGCCAGTCACGTTCGGTAATCCATTCGATGTCACGGGTGTATGGAGTAGTCCGGTGATTATCACCCCAGCGTGCCGATTCACCAACTACGGCACGGTCGACGTCATTGAGCCGCACATTGTACAATGCTGTCGCACCTTCGGGTGTGAGAACACCGTCATTGAAGAAGTGGCGATGTAGATGGTCGGCAAAAAGAAGTTGGTACTCTGCGTTTTGTGCCAATTGTTGGTGGAGGCGTGTCGGCGCGCCACTGTTGTTCTTGCCGGTTGAGTCGTCACTAAGACCTTCGAGGACGTGCTCGGCGTCCCAGCTATGGTATAACCATCGGCTGGCCGGATTCACACGACTACGGCTTGCATACCAGTTGTGGTGGTCCCAGTCAGTATTGCCAACGTAGAAATTGGTAAGTACATAATCGATCAGGCCAAGCACATCGAGGTACTCCTGGATTAGCTGGTATTGAGAATCAGACAACAGACCGGTATTGGCAACGGTGAACATCTCGTTGTAGTTGGTTCCTGAACCATTGACGACGGTCCCGGAATTATGCTTGAGGACGTCGTAGTCCTCATCGTCACCGCCGAAGTAGGAGGAGGCGAAATGCTCATCCGGTCGTTCGTGAAGCCAGTACAATCCCCAGTATAGCCCATTCAGATACAGGTGGATATGCCTGCCCTGTCCGCCATAGCCGCCCATGTCATTCTGAATGTCGGACACAAACTGGTCCCGTGTGTACTGGGCAACATCACGCTGACCGAGTCCGGGTCTGTTAATTCCGACCGATCCGCCATAGGCCCAACTGTTGTTCATGCGGGCATCCACTACAAGCGTGTCGAACTCGTCAGTGGCCTTGTCACCGAAAACCGGGAATCTAAGCTTGGTCGGTCCATACGCGCTCAGGAACTTCAATCTCATGGAGAGTTTGTCCATCTTCCATCTGTTTACGCTTGAGCCGCCGACAATCATAACCGCACAGTCAATCTGGAAGCCGTCATTGCCGTCGGGCAGGATCAACTCAGCCGAGACCGCTCTTTCAATTAGCTCTCCCTGTATGTAAATACCCTGCCCGCCACTTCCGAACCAGTCATTGACATCCATTGCCAGAGAGAGTGTCGGGACGGCTTTCATGTCATTCTTAATCGTACTGCTGTAACTTAGGACGACTTCCGGGTCCATCTCATAGTCCGGCCCGTCCCAACCCCAGCCGCTGGTGGGAAAGCCGGCCGGATAGATAGGTTGCTGGATAACATCATCAAGAAAGACGTAAGTGTGCGGCTCGACTGGGGAGTCAAGCCAGCCGGGCTTGACTGCAACGGCGCGAATAGTGGTAGTCGTATCGATATCAATCGGCGGATCGGTATTGTAATTGAAAGTGAATCCGT
>CBDUZQ010000366.1:0-2782 GCA_965371755.1 uncultured bacterium | reverse complement strand
GGGTCGCATAGTTCACCACATCGCTCTTCTCAAAGGCAGTCTCCGGCTACGCCGGCATCAGTTCGCGCGTGTCCAGAGACAAACTCGCCTCCAAACCGCCGGGGGATAAAAGCCTCAAACCCAGAGTAATAGCGACAAAAGCCGAAATAACGCTTGACACGTCTATCCAGATTAGGTAATTTTACAGTGGACGAAGTTAGGAATTCACCTTGCTTTTTCATCACGTCATATTCCTAACAAGTGAACAGTGAGAATATCGTCCATGTCGATATGTCATGGTACGATTAGAACCTCACGGTGAGAAACTTGTAGAGGTCCAGAGCGGACAGTCGACACTCCGGACTTTATCTCGGTAATAGTCCGAGTTGCATCGGCAGCAGATGTGCAGATGCCGGCAGGCCGCGAGCCTGCTTTGAAGGCGTATTCGCACACCGTGATCCCACCGCCGGACCCTCGCTACATCGTAAGATCATAGATGAGACTATATAGTTGAGATAACAACAGACCCTTTTTCAAGTGGAAGGCCGAAAATGAAGAAATGTCTAATGGCCGCAATTGTACTTGTAGCTATGACATTGTGTATGTCCACAGCAAGTGCAGTCACAGAGGCACAGATTGAGGCCTCGATTGAGGCCGGCCTGGTCTGGTTGGCAGGTGAGCAAGATCCCCTTGACGGCTCATGGCAGCACTCATTTAAGGTTGCGGCGACTGCTTTAGCAGTCAAGAAATTCGAACACTACGCGATAACACATGACACCCTTCCCCTGGATCCGAACTACCGATTCTACGACCAGGTTAAGTTCGGACTGAACTACATTTTCTCTGATGCAGATGTGTTTGACTTATCTACTGACCCCAACGATTCCGATGGTGACGGTATCGGCATTTACTTCAGTTCAGCCGGGGCTCCGTACGACAGAAGGGGGTATGAAACCGGAATAGCTTTGATGGCTATTGCCGAGAGTAACTGTCCGGATAGCATTGTATATGCTCCCGCCATCCCCGAGATCCACGGTGTGACCTATAGAGAACTGGCCGTGGATATTATGGATTACCTTGCGTACCATCAGCATAGCTCGGGTGGGTGGGCATATCGAACGACCGACTGGCCCGACCAGTCGGTCACCGGTTATGCCGTGCTGGGTTTGGCGTACGCGGCAGCAGCAGCTCCTCACGGGTTCGGGTTGACCATCCCGACCTCGGTGACGACCAAACTGAGTTCTTGGGTCGCCGGCATTCAGTGCAACGTAGCTGGCCCTGATTTCGGTGGCTCCGGCTATACCAGCCCTTGCTCCTGGGTCAACTGCTTGAAAACCGGAAACCTGCTCTTTGAATTCGTTCTGCTCGGAAGGTTCGGTGGCGACACCAATGTTGACGACGCGGTACAGTATCTGGTCAACACATGGACCAACCCAACCCCGGACCCGGGTTGGCGGAACCACAGTCAGGCTATTTACTGCGTCATGAAGGGCTTGGAATTCCAGGGCATAACCGGAATGCTGCCGAGCAGTGCGATTGACTGGTTTGATGACCTGGCTACTCATTTGGTGGCAAACCAGAACCCTGCAGGTTACTGGCCGGCCGAAAACTGGGGTGATCGTATCCTGAACACCGCCTGGGCTCTTCTCACGCTGGAGCGAGCTGCGCCTAGCGCCGGCTGTCACGACATCAGGATTGAAAAAACTCACGGCACTTACCAGGGGCAGTACGAAACAGTCTCAATCACAATTGAAAACAGTGATCTCGAAATGGGTGGGTTTGATTTCCTGATCGCCTATGACGCCTCCGCGCTGGCTCCGGCCGAGGTGACTCGGGGTCAATTGCTTGAGGACTGTGGATGGGAGTATTTCACTTATCGCTATGGAGCCGACGGGAACTGCGGCGATGCCTGCCCCTCGGGACTACTGCGAATTATGGCCATAGCCGAGACCAATAACGGCCCCAACCATCCATCCTGCTACGGCCCGCCGGATACCGACCCGCATGAACTGGTCGAAATGAGGTTCTTGGTCACTAATGATCGCACCTTTGAATGCCAGTACGTACCGATTTACTTTTTCTGGGACGACTGCGGAGACAATACCGTATCCTCTGTAGATGGAGAGATAATGTACATCGATCGTGCGATATACGACTTCGAGGAAAACCTGATCTGGGATGAGGACGATGACGATGAATTCCCAGAGGATGCCAGGATACCGTTTGTCGGCGCGCCCGATTATTGTATGAATCCCGATCCTGATAAGCCCACGGCCGTGCGCTTCCTTTGCTTCTATAACGGCGGCATCGACATCATCTGCGCCGACTCGATCGACGATCGCAGCGACATAAACCTCAACGGAGTTCCCTGTGAGGTTGCCGACGCTGTGCTGCTCTGCAACTACTTTGTCTATGGCCTTGCGGTCTTCAATGTCAACCTGCAAGGCCAAATCGCCGCCTCTGATGTCAACGCTGACGGCATCACTTTGTCGGTGGCCGATCTGGTGCACTTGATCCGCTGCGTCATAGGTGATGTGTTGCCATACTATAAGGTCACACCGGTTGTGGCCGAGGCCGATTTAGTGAACGGTGTCCTATCGGTGAATACTGATATAGCTGCAGCCTACGTCGTGGTTGAGAACTCCATCACGCCGCTCTTGTTGGCGGAGTCGATGGAAATGAAGTACCACTACGACGAGGGAAGTAACCTGACCCGCATTCTCGTGTACAGCATGGAGCCGGATCGATGGTTCTCAGGTGATTTCCTCGGCGGTATTGACGGCAACGTGATGACGCTGGAGAT
>CBDUZQ010000365.1:0-2784 GCA_965371755.1 uncultured bacterium | reverse complement strand
TTGACGAAACCGACCGAGCGTTAACAGTAGTCAAGAAACCCACCGCAAGCGGATGGGCCACCCGGCGAGGCGATAGAAGTAAACCCCGCTGGTGAGGTCGATGCAGGGCTGGCGCACACGGACGCGCGCCAACCACAACAATATGTTGCGCTTACGGCCGTGTGCTAATGCGTCTCTTGATACTCCCTCAGCACACCGATAACATAGTCGATATCAGATTCAGTATGGTCAGCGCAGACCTGGAATCTTATCTCCTCGTCTCCCTTGGGAACCACGGGGAAATTCAAGCCGGTAGCCAACACGCCGTTTGCCGTCAGGTGCTTCACGATCTCGTTTGTCTTTTGCGTGTCACGCACCATCAGCGGCACCACGGGATGGGGACCTTCGATGGTCTCATAGCCGGCCGCCTTGATTCCATCCTCGAACCTCCTGGTCATCCTGCCGAGATGTTCCAGTATCTTAAGACCTTCCGGGCTGTCAAGGATTTCCACTGCTTTCATGGCGGCCGATGCTTCCGAGACGGTTATGGGATTCGAGTAGATATACATGGGGGCCGTTTCACGCAGGTACTCGATTATGGTCGATGAGCCCGTCACAAAACCGCCGTTAATGCCGAACGCCTTACCTAAGGTACCGATAAGAATGTCAACCTTCGTATTCAGATACTCTTCAGTGCCTCTTCCCGTTTTCCCAAGAGCGCCAATGCCGTGGGAATCATCGACAACAGATATGACGCCTTCTTCAAACTGGGCGTCGTATTTCTTGCAGATTTCAACCAACTCGTCCAGGGGGGCATTATCGCCTCTCATACTGAAAATGCCGTCCGTGACAACCAGGACTCTTTTCCCTTTGCCGACGCTCTCTTTCAGCTTGGCCTCACAATCCGCCATGTCATTGTGCTTGTATATTGCCTTGGCCGCCGGCCGGGAAAGCCTCATCGACTGGATGATGCAGTTGTGGTTCAGTTCATCACTGACAAAGACCGTTTCACTTGTCGTCAACGGCACGACGACACCCATGCTTGTTACATAGGCTGAGCTGAAGAGCATGGCTGCTTCCCGGTCGAGGAATGTCGCCAGTTTCTTCTCCAACGCAATATGTGCTGCGTAGGTACCGCTTATGAACCGAACCGATCCCGGTCCGGCGCCGAATTTCCTTGCGGCGTCCTCCTCTGCTTCTATGACATCTTTGCGAAGGGACATTCCAAGATAGGAGTTCGCGTTCATCTTGACGAATCCCTTGTCCCCCTCACCCTCGACGTAGTAGCGAGGGCCTCTCTTACCTTCCGCCGGCTTCACGGCGGTAATGATCATCTCTTCGCCTTTGGCGGTGCCCTTTGCTTTGAGTTCACCCAAGGCCTGCTTTAGGGCGCTATTCAAGTTTTTTACCGGCATTGCTGCTCCTGGAAACAAATGTGTTAGAGTACCTGGTGCGAATTGTCGCGGTTCGTCTATTTCTGCACGAGTTTTTTCGAGAGCACCTCGATCATGTCTTTTGTCATCACGGGGAGGGTGTATTCGGGTTCCCACCCCCATTCTTCTCTGGCTGCGGAATCGTCCATGTTGTTGGGCCAGCTATCCGCGATTCCCTGCTTTACGGGGTCGACGTCATAGTCCATCGTGAAATCCGGTATCATCTTTCTTATTTCAGCGGCGATAATCTCCGGGTCAAAACTCATGGCGGTTACATTGAACGCATTTCTGTGCTTCAACCTGGCCGGGTCTGCTTCCATCAGGTCAATGGCGGCCTTGATGGCGTCCGGCATATACATCATATCCAGGAAGGTTCCGGCGCCAAGATTGCATGTGTATTTCTTGTTCTTGATGGCCTCATAGAATATCTCTACCGCGTAGTCGGTGGTACCTCCCCCCGGTAACGTTTCATTGGAAATGATTCCGGGGTAGCGAACGCCGCGAGTGTCGACACTGAACCGTTTATAATAGTAATCACAGAGCAACTCCCCGGCAACCTTGGTCACACCGTACATTGTATTGGGGCGTTGAATCGTGTCCTGGGGCGTGTTATCCAAAGGAGTAGACGGACCAAAGGCGCCAATCGAGCTTGGAACGAAAACAGCACATTTGTGTTCCCGAGCCACTTCCAGGACATTGTAGAGTCCGTTGATATTGACATCCCAGGCAAGCTGCGGATTGGCCTCAGCTACCGCCGAAAGTATCGCGGCAAGATGAAGGATAGTGTCAATTTCGTGCTTCCGAACGACATCGTTCACGACATCGATGTCGGTGCAGTCAACGACTTCAAACGGTCCTGAATTCAGCAGTTTCCCACTCGGCTTGGTTTTCCTTCCTCCGGCGACAACATTGTCATTGCCGTACCTTTTGCGCAGTTCCATTGTCAGTTCCGACCCGATCTGTCCTACCGATCCCGTCACCAGAATGTTTTTCATCTCATATCACCTCAATTGTTACAATAACATGTATCCGACTCCAGGTGCCGTTTTCCGATCGCACGAAGCACCTCAAAGCGCGATTGGTAATTCTAAGCAACAAGCCGGCGATTGTCAAACGAAAAGTGGGCGACTCCGTCTCTGGGCTATGCGTAGACGGCCCTTCGCTGCGACAACGACGATACCGACCCGGCTCAGTTGAGAATGTTTCGTCGTTTCTGCAAAAGCATCAGGATCGGCAGCCCGATCAGGTAACAAGCAATCAACTGGCCCACGCCGATCATCTGCACCGAAAACCAGTAACTGAATCCCAGCAACGGCGCCAGGTAAAGTGAGACACCGAAGGCGTTCAGAAGTACCGGCGGCAGGGGGGCGAT
>CBDUZQ010000364.1:0-2791 GCA_965371755.1 uncultured bacterium | reverse complement strand
GCCGAGATCGGTGAGCCGGGGGAGACGGTTCAGTTCATGGTCGGTGTGCGCAATGTCGGCAACATAGCGGATGAGTACTCCATCGACGCTACGTCCGACCTTGGGTGGGATGTCAGCACTGATACTAAAGGCTCGGTCACGGCGCAGCCGGGCGAACTGGTGTACCTTGCTTTTGAGGTGACGATACCGATCAGCGCCGGCGATGGAGAGACAGACATTCTCAGCTATACGGTAACATCATTCGGTAATCCGTCAGTGAGCGTCGGTGATGACGTCCTCTTGACGTCACAGTCACCCACCGATGTCGGCGACGATGTTGTGGGGCTCCTGCCGAACTCTCTGCATCTGGCGCAGAATTACCCCAACCCGTTCAACCCGACGACGACCATTGCCTTCAGTTTGCCGGCGCGGTCGCAGGTGAATCTGGAAATCATCAATGTCCTCGGGCGCACGATCGACCGACTGGACCTTGGCGCTCTGTCAAACGGCTCGCACAGTGTCGAGTATGACGGTTCTTCGCTGGCCAGCGGCGTCTATTTCTACCGACTCGTAACCGAGCGCGGCCACGAGACCAGGAAGATGATCTTGCTCAAGTAACAAATATACCGGCGCTATTCGCGCACGAGAAACCCCGATGTCTTATCGGGGTTTTTTTATTGTCATGGCTCGGATGATTTGAGATATTGCTTTGGAACAGGATCGGTCTCTTAATGAACGAATGCACTGGTGTACGAAGTCATGTGGATCGAGACCCCTGCCTGCTCTGAGCGCAGACGAAGGGTGGTATCGACAGGTGTCTAAGTAGCAGGATCATGTAGTGTCAATACAATACAAAGTAGTTGGCCGAACCGATATCGGGTTGGTGCGCTCGGGCAATGAAGATTGCCTGCATGTCGATCGCGAAAACAACGTCCTCGCTGTCTGCGACGGTATGGGTGGTCACCAGGCCGGTGAAGTAGCCTCGCAATCGGCCTCACAGACGATCCGGACCACCTTCACTCATCTTCGGCAGGAGTTGCTGGCCGACCCCGATCTGACGCTTGACAGGTCTCTGCCTCCCAGTGGTGAACTCCTGGTAAAGTCGATCCGGTTGGCCAATCGTGAAATACATAATCGGTCTGTTGCCGATCCCGCTCTGTCCGGCATGGGAACCACGGTGGTGGCCGTGGCGCTTGACGACGATGTTATGTCAATCGCTCACGTTGGCGACAGTCGCGCCTATCGACTTGAAGACCGACAATTGGTGCCGCTGACCATCGATCACTCGTGGGTGGCCGAGATGCAACAGAAGCAGCGAATGAGCGCCGACGAAGCCATCACCGCAGTCGGGAAAAACGTCATTACCCGGGCGCTGGGCGTGCGCGAGAATGTCGAAGTTGATTATCGCCTGATCGATATCAAGCCGGGCGACACGTTTGTCCTCTGCTCCGACGGCCTGTGCGGATTCGCTGACGATGCCGAGATTTTTGAGGTGGCCGTTCGTGCCAATGGCGATCTGAGCCGTATGGTTGACGACCTCATTCAGATGGCCAACGACCGCGGTGGCGCCGACAACGTTACCGTGATAGCATTCACGGTCGAGGAGACACAGAAATCCGACTACGATGAGGTTGGCGTTTTCAAGCTCGATGCCGAGACTCCGGAGTTGCTGGCGGTTGAGGATGCCTGGTTGCAGCGGATGGAGAACTACCGTCACGAAAGTAACCCCGATAACACGGATAACACGCCGGTAGATTCTGATGACTCCCCCAACAAACTGCTGCTGGCTGTCATATTTTCCGCTTTTGTCGTCCTGGCTGCCACGATAATCTATTTGTCTACGAACCCTTAGATGTAATCTTCATTCGTCTCAGGGAAGATTCTGCAATGCGGTCCTTTCAGATCAGACACATCAGCAAGAGCTGTGCGCGGTGTACGTCCTCGTGCGCCACGTGGATACAGGGGGAGACGAGAAGAGGCTGTTCCAGAGGCTGCAGTTCCGGTGGTTCCTTCGACATCCGGAGGAGGTCGTGAGAACCGCCGGTTTCTTAAGCGTACTCTCCGCAACCGTTCGGAGAAGATCGCAGGGTCACAATCCGCCTGGGCGGATCAGGACCCTGCGAAACACACTTGAGGGACAATCTCAGGACGTCTGCCGCCCACAAACAGATGATGGGTTTTCTATGTTTCGGAAGATCATAACATACTAACTGGAGAGCGGCCATGTTATCGGTCAGTCCTGAGTTTCATTCCTTCGTCCACGGTCGCACGTTTATCTGGGCAGCAATTGTCTTCTTGTCGGCGCTGGTGGTGCGAGCGGTGTTTCTGTACCAGTTTTCGTCACTGCCGATGTTCGACACGCATATCATGGACATGGATTACTTCCATCGCCTCGCGACGGTGGGTATCCCTGATACCGGTTTTCCCGACGGTCCATTCTTCAAGGCCCCGTTGTACCCTTTGTTTCTCAAACTTGTCTACACTATCTTCGGCGCCGGTCCCTGGCCAGTGAGGATAATCCAGGCGTTGATTGGTAGTGGTTCGGCGCTGCTGACTTTTCTTCTGGCCGGTCGTCTCTTCTCGAGGCGAGTGGCGGTGATTGCCGGGCTGCTGGTGGCCTTTTGCGGTACACTAATACTGTTTGACGGCCAGATACTGGTTCCGTCGTTGACGATCTTTCTGAACCTGTTGTCTCTGTACTGCCTGACGATTGCGCTGCAGACCAGGCGAAAAGAATTCTATCTCGCCGGCGGGCTGCTCCTTGGCTTGTCGGCCATTGCCAGACCAACGGTTCTCGCGTTCGCCATGCTGA
>CBDUZQ010000363.1:0-2802 GCA_965371755.1 uncultured bacterium | reverse complement strand
TCAGTCCGGATACCTCCTGCGGATATCCTGAATAAGCTCCGCCTGTTGCTGTTCAATCTGGCTTTGCCGATATTTGAACAGCCGACGGATCGTCGCCGCCAGTTTCTCAATATCCGGCGGTTTTTCCAGATATTCGTGAGCACCCTGCTTGATTGCTTCCATGGCTGTGACGTATGACGGGTGCCCGGTGAGCATTATCACCTGGACACTGGGGTAGTACGTTCTTATCCGCCTAAGCACCTCAAGACCGTCCATGCCCGGCATCTTGATATCCAGAACGACCACGTCCACCAGCTTCTCCTTCAGAAGCGTCAATCCCTGTTCGCCGCTTTCGGCTGTATCCACATCCAAGTTGCGGCGTTCAAGCACACGCTTCATCGAGTCCAGGAAACTGACTTCATCATCGATGAGTATCACCCGCACGGGGACGGAGAAATCCGGCGTCGGCGGTTCACGATCCCCGCTTTCCCTTTGTTTGAATTGGACCACCACTTCGCGAATGCGTGCTGCCATGTCGTCCATGTCGATCGGCTTCGACAGGTAGTCGGCGATACCATCTTTCGACGTCTGAAAGGCATCATCAATGGATGAGTGACCGGTCAGGAGAATTACCGGCAGGTTAGGATACTTCCGGCGAATGATCCTGAACACTTCGATGCCGTCGATATCAGGCATCTTGACATCCAGCACGATGACATCGTACTGCTTTGCATCCACCATCTCCAATGCTGTTACACCATTGGGGGCAACATCGACCTCCAGTCCTCTTCGCTGCAACGCCTGGGATGAGGCGGTCAGGAAATCCTCTTCGTCATCAACGAGCAGGACTCTGCTTTTTTCGTTGTTTTCCATCATCAGAAACCTCCTACTCTTGCCCGGGTGGCTCCAAAAGAAGCGTGATATGCATGGCTGTGCCGTTTCCTTGTTCGCTCTCGGCTCTCATGCTGCCACCCCATGACTGCACGATGCCATAACAGACCGACAGCCCCAGCCCCGTTCCCTGGCCAACCGGCTTGGTCGTATAAAACGGTTCGAAAACACGCTCAAGGTCTTCTTGCGGAATGCCTGTACCGTCGTCTGCTACCTCGAGATGCAGTCGGCCCTCTGCCTGAGCAGCCCGGACGGTGACCGTTCCCCCATTCGGCATGGCATCGATGGAATTATTGATCAGGTTCACCATCACCTGTTCAAGTTCCACCGGATCGACCATGGCGCGGGGAAGGTGTTCCTCTATTTCAGCCACGATTTCTATGTTTCGCACTTTGGCGCGACGTTCCAGGAGGCGAATGATCTCGGAAAGACGCGGAACGATATCGGTAGACTCTACTTGAGACTCGCGCTTGCGTCCGAACTGAAGCATCTTACCGGTGATACCTGCACATCGCTGGATCTGTGTCTTGCATCGCCGGAGTGACTCCTGAATCTGTTCACGCGTCGGTGTATCGGCTTCGGACTCTGACAGCAGGTCGGCAATGTTGGTCTGCTCAGCACTCATGATGGCCAGCGGATTGTTGATCTCGTGCGCCAGGCCGGTGGCCAGTTCACCAACCGAGGCCAGCTTGGCCGACCGGATAAATGCTCTCGACATCTCTTCGCGCTCAGCATGGGCTTTATTGATTTGTCCGGTAAGGTGCCAGGTCGCGAAAAACGTGGCTACGATGAGAAGCGCAATGGCTACCGCAACCACCAACGTCCAGTCAGCTATCGCCTGGTCGACCGTCGCCTGAACAAATGCCAGGTCCTGCTGAGCCACCAGCAACCAGCGGTTGTCGTTGATCCAGGTAGTTGCTTTGATCCCTTCCGATCCGTCGATATCCACCCGCTCTTCTCTTACTCCGCGATGAACGTCAGTCAGGGGACCGGGCGCTCGGTCAAGGAGCGACCCGCCACGAGGGGTAGTCTGGTAAACCCCCTGGCGATTGAGAATATAGACATCGCTGCCCGGCCCAAGTTCACTCGTCTGCACCAACCTTTCAAACTGATCACTGTTGATGGTGGCTCTGAGAATCCACGGCTCACCATCGGCGGCTACCTTCTTCACCGCCACGATACAGTGCGGTACCTGCCGGTACCCGAGAAAGACATCGCTGACGTACGCGCCCGAGACCATCACTTCCTTGAACCAGTCCGCCTCACGATAACTCAGACCCCGAAGCGCATACGGTCCTACGTATCCTACATGGTCTCCCTCGCAGTCGAAAACGCCCAGATCGACAAACCCCTTGTTGCTGGAACTGTTCAGATCAGCTAATAGTTGGCGCAATTGTTGTGGGTCACTGATCTCTGTCAGCGAATTCGACTCTGCAGCCAATTGGAGCAAATGAACCCGCTCCTTGAGATTGGCCTCGATAGCCTTCCCATGGCTATGAACAAGGTTTCGCATAACCTCTAATGACTTCTGTTCCAACAGTTCGCCGAAAACGACCCAGGAACCGAACCCCGCCAAAAACAACGGCAGCAAAGCCGCCACCAGAAGCACCGCCACAATCCGCCAGCGCAACGTCTTGCCGGTTCCCATTATGTGGCTCAGTCCGGTAGTCATTGTGATACCAAGTTGTAGTAGTCCATAGTCATCAGAGACTCACCTTATGCCGTCATTCATCTTGCTTCTGTCGCATAGCCATAGCAAGACCCTTGCCACATTTCGACATTATGACATAGCCGGTTGTGTCACAAGAGATTGCAAGCGTGACTTTTACTTGACAAACTGATCGACTATACTATATTGAAATATGATGATTGCATATTGCAATATCTATCGAGAGCAGACAGCCTGGTTGACAGGAGATAAGAGCTTGTTGA
>CBDUZQ010000362.1:0-2806 GCA_965371755.1 uncultured bacterium | reverse complement strand
GAAACCTGCCGATAATAGAAAGATAGGTAGACTGAAAAACCCTGGTGGGGTGCGCTCACAACGTGCTTGGTAAAAGATGACCTACTTCGAAGTCAAAGAGCGGCTGAACAGTCTGGTTCGATTCAGGAAGCTGTACGTGGAGTACCTGAAATTCACCAACCGTGAATCAAACCCGGCTGCCCAAATGGTCCGCGCCCGGATGGAGCCATTAACGACGCTGACGGTGGATTCACTGAAACAAGTAGGATTGGGATCCATGCTGACCAAAGACGCTCCGGCTCGCGGTGGGAAGACCATGAAGATTAACCTCATTCGGGCGATATTCCGTGACAACGTGATTCAAGACTACAACCTCGACGACCGGGTGCCTGTCAGGATCCTCGACAGCGGCATCGTGAAATATCACACTCGGCTATGGCAGCAGAAAATTCAACTATTCAATCCGTTTTTCTGGTTATACCAGATGAGCGCGTTTGTGGCCATGTTGCCTCTTCATGTTCTCCGGCGAGCCGGTTACGACACCGGACGAGCGGAGGAGTCTTCGTTGGCGCGTCTATTCGTGGTCTCGTTCCAACTAGCCTGCCTCTTTGTGGTTTTCAACTGGCTTGGGATAGTCGACTGGTTTCACTACTACCTGGTAGCCTGGTAGCAGTCTTGCAGGTCAGGTTCCCTGGAACCTGACGGAATACGGATGTCTGGAGCACAACGCTCCTGACCTGTCACCAGCTATTCGCCGATATCCCTACCAGCAGGGGAGAGGCTCATAGCCGCCGGTAAACATATAGTCCACCAGGAATATCAAGTCTGACACATCGAGAATCAGACTCCCATTGATGTCGGCTTCCTTCGGGCAGGTCGGGGCTGGTCCGCCTGAAAACATGTAGTCGACCAGATAAATCAGGTCGCTGATTGTCACCTCATCGGCAGGATCCTCATCGATATTCCCGCGCATACCCATGCAGCAACTTGTTACGTCTAAAGAAGCGGACGCTGTCTCAGGTTGATAATCCAGGAACTTACTGTAGTACATCGGCAAGTAGTTCAAGTAGCCGCCCAGCACAATCGGCACCGACTGACCCGGGACGGCGCTTGAAGGCACACTGAAGTAGATTTTCAGAACCGGACCGTATCCGGGGCTAAGATCCGGCTGGGTGTTGAGTGTGGCTGCGGTGAGCAACCTGAAGGTCGCGCGTTTGCTGGTGGGTGCGTAATGAACTAATTCGACTTCTTCGAAGTAGTCAGTACGACATCCGGCCGTCGAGAACGAGTCATAAACAAACGCAACCTCGCCGGCGAATTCCATCGGAATTCTCATGTCCCTGAGTGGCGCTGAATTGCGCGCATGGATAACCAGCACCGCCGTCGAGTCCGGAGCGCCGCCCTCACTGATCGCTGATATCGTGTCGGCGATAGCAATCACCAAATGTGGTCGTACCAGCGAGCAGGTGTCAGCGCCTGCCTGCACTTCCAGGTTGACGTCAAAGCATCCGGGAGTATTGTAGGTATGAACGGGCGATTGTACGCGCGTCGTGTGGCCATCACCGAAATCCCAAACCCAATTCTCAACTTCAAGATCGGAGGAGCCCTCGAAACCGACCGTTAACGGCAGCCAGCCAATCGTGGTATCGACGGAGAACATCACCCTACGATCCGGGATGATCTTGGTCAACATCATTTGGTCACCGGCGTTGCACCCCTCCCAATTGCAGTACAGATAATCCACCGTGTACCAGGTACTGTGACTGGAGTTCCAGCCGTAGTTGAAATGCTGCTGGTTGATACCATCGACAATGCGATAGCCGTCCAGAACGATATTATGCCGGGTGATTCGATATGTGATCGGCAGACCGCGATCAAGGTCCTCATGGCAGGCGTCAAACCATTGCTGAGCCGTGATGCCCGGCCGGTTGGTTCGCACCACGGAATCCTTGTAGCGAAACATTTCATGAAACGCATCCAAACCATAAGTCACGTACGAGCCCGAACCGCACACTCCATATTGCATGTGCCAGGCCACACCTACTTCGTAGTTCAATTCTGCTACCGCGGCCTTCTGTTCTTCGGGGTAATTACTGCCAACGTAGTCGAGCATGTTGTCCCAGTCGTACGGATCATCGATATACTCATTAAGCCACATGCCCGGCGTGCTGCCGCCGCAACTTTCATCGCCCGTCCAGTAGTGTCGGGCCGAATCGACTCCAAACGGCGGCCACTGGTGATGGTACATAATCATGGCCGTGGCCGTGGCCACGCAGCCAACAACAGTCGTCCCACCATTATGACCAATCGGGCAATACATGTTGTAGGGATACCCCTGATGCCAGTGCGCTGTCAGGAGTGGTCCAACCGTGATCAGGGTGTCACGCTGTCCCGCCTTGAGCGCGGTTTCAAACTCGGCGTTGCTGACAGCGTAGCGATCCCACTGCGCTCGGTACTCGCGTCCAAACGGCACATCACCGGTGGTCGGCTGCGATGCATCTATGTCGCCAAACTGTGCCTCAAAAGCACGTACGCCGTCCAACAGCATCTCACGGGTGAGCGCTGCCATACCGTCTGCATCATTGATGTTGAGGTCATACTCCTCCGATGTCACTTTCACCGGCGCCAGTTCCTTGAGAAGCGGCACCACGATGTATCCGACCGGATCGATGTGGTAGAGATACCCGACCATGACACCTTCTTCAACGATCTCCTCGACGCGGGCGATCTTCGGCTCTGAGTCACCGGCCCAGGTTCCTTTTTGGTGAACGATATACGAGAGCCAGTTCTGGCTGACCATCGTTGCCTCGGCCGAACTGGCTCGTTC
>CBDUZQ010000361.1:0-2820 GCA_965371755.1 uncultured bacterium | reverse complement strand
ACTTTCCAGGCGAACAGCAGCGACCTGATCTCTTCATCGGTGGGTGCGCGCTTGGTGACGACTTTCAACTCCGACTCGTCAGTTTCAAGAACATCCGACGCCTGCACCAACAACCCGCCGCGGATCACTTTGTAAACCATTTGATCCTTCGGCATGCCATCGGCGATACCCGGCAGAGCAAGTAGGCGACGGGCTTTCTTGCGTTTGAGCAGCTTGAACGCCTCGGCAGAGTATGACGGGGCCAGAATACACTCCACAAACGGTGTCTCGTGCAAAACTTTGGCGCACTCGATATCCACCTCGCGGTTCAGCCCTATAATCGATCCAAAAGCGGACAGCGGATCGCTTTCGTACGCCTTTTGATACGCCTCGGCGATAGTCGCCCCCACCGCCGCGCCGCAGGGGTTGGCGTGTTTGAGCACAGTGGCGAACGGCTCGGCAAAATCCAGAATCATGTCGAGGGTAGCATCAAGGTCGCCGTAGTTGTTGTACGAAAGCTCTTTCCCGGACAGCATTTCAGCGTTCAGCAGGGTCGGACCGTCGAAACCGTCGGCGGAATACACTGCTGCTGGTTGGTGCGGGTTTTCCCCGTAACGCAGCTTTGACCGGAAGCTGAATGACGGCTGCCACGTGCTTGCGAACTCGTCAGCGCTCTCAGTCCGACCTACACTATAATAGGCGGCGATAGCTGAATCATAGGTCGCCGTCATGGCGAAAGCTTTGGCAGCGCAGGCTTTTCTGAAGTCAAGGTCGACCGTGCCGTCGTTGGCTTCCATTTGCTCGATCAGGGCATCGTAGTCGGTCGGATCAACAACCACCGTCACCGCCTTGTAGTTTTTCGATGACGCCCGGATCATCGACGGACCGCCGATATCGATATTTTCGATGATCTCAGCATGATCGGCGTCTTTCTTGGCCACGGTCTGTTGGAAGGGATACAGATTGACCACGACCAGGTCAATGGAGCGGTAATCATGTTCACTGAGTTGTTCCATGTCCGACGGGTTGTCGCGTCGGCACAGTATCCCGGCATACATCTTGGGATGGAGGGTCTTGACCCGTCCGCCCATGATTTCTGGTGCACCAGTAAAAGTCGATACCGAGATCGCCTGGACCCCGCCCTCTTTGAGTTTCTTGAGCGTCCCGCCGGTAGAGATGATCTCCACGCCCATTGTTTGCAGTTTGGACGCCAGTTGTTCCACACCGGTCTTGTCTGAAACCGATATGACAGCGCGCTTTATCTTAACTAAGTCGCTCATACTCTCAACTTCCTGTTATGAGTCTTTGCGCTTCGCGATAACGTTGTGAAGTCGCCGCCACCACCTCATCGGGGAGCTCTGGTCCCGGCGGCTTGCGATCCCAGTCCAATCCCGCCAGATAGTCGCGGATGGGCTGCTTGTCAAACGATGGTTGCCCCCGACCGACTTCATAGCGATCCACCGGCCAGAAACGGCTGGAGTCCGGCGACAGTACTTCGTCTATTAATATGAACCGACCATCCTTGAAGCCGAACTCGAATTTGGTGTCGGCAATTATGATCCCTTTAGCCAACGCGTACTCAGCTGCTTTCTTATAGATGGCAATGGATGCATCACGACACAGGACGGCATGTTCCTCGCCAATCATGGCCACCAGTTCGTCATAACTAATGTTCTCATCGTGGCCAGTGTCATTCTTGGTCGACGGCGTGAAGATAGGTTCCGGCAGTTTCTCCGACTCTCTCAGGTCGGGAGAAAACTCAAACCCGTGCACGGTGTTGCCGCCTGCCTTTCTCGCTTGCCCCAGCTCTTTCCACATCGAACCGGAGATGTACCCGCGCACGATGCACTCGCAGTCGATACGATCAGCCTTGGTGACGATCATGGAACGACCTTCGAGGTCGTCACGGTACTTCTTCAGGTTCTCAGGATACTCGTCGACGTCAGCCGTGATCAGGTGATGCGCTACAACGTCCTTGAGCAGATCGAACCAGAACAGCGACATCGCCGTCAGCACCTTCCCTTTACCGGGTATGCCGTTCGGCAGGATGACATCGAAGGCTGAAATGCGGTCGCTGGTAACAAACAGCAACCGGTCGCCGAGGTCGTAAACATCGCGGACCTTGCCGCGAACCATCAAGGGGTACTCTTTGATATCGGTCGACAGCACAACCTTTTGTTCAGTCAAGATCATATTCTCCTTTGATTAATTTCTGCAGCACCCTGGGGTAAAGCTTGTGTTCCTGCTCCAGCACGCGCGCAGCCAGCGCGTCGGGTGTGTCGTCCGGCAATACTGGAACGCGGGTTTGGGCGAGGACCCGGCCGTTATCGTAGATCTCATCGACGATATGCACGCTCGGTCCCGATTCGGTATCTCCGGCCGCCAGCACCGCCTCGTGCACGTAGTGGCCGTACATTCCCTTGCCGCCATACTTGGGCAGAAGCGCCGGGTGGATATTGGCGATGCGATTACGATAAGCTCGAACAACGGACTCCGGCAAAAGGCTCAGGTATCCGGCCAGGGCGATGTAGTCAATCTCGCAGGCGCGAAGTTCCTTAAGCAAAGCCTCGCCTGCTTCCTCAGGTGATGCGTACTTCTTATGTTTGAAAACCAGTGTCTCTATATTCTCATGGGCAGCACGCTGAAGACCGTACGCCTTTTTCCTGTTCGACACCACCAGCGCCACCTGCGCCGAAAGAATGCCGCACTTGGTGGCATCGATTATCGACTGCAAGTTACTGCCGCCGCCGGAAATGAATACGGCGATTCTTGGTTTTGTTTCGTTCAGTTTCATATCTCACCAAAGCGTTTCATCAACAGTGGGGACAATATAGATTCCGG
>CBDUZQ010000360.1:0-2843 GCA_965371755.1 uncultured bacterium | reverse complement strand
ATGGAGAAGAAAGAGTTGGAAGGTGCGCTGGTGACCAGGTACGACGACCGTTTTCAGTGGCCGCTGATGCTGGCGATATTCCTTATTGTGGGCGAGTTCTTTATTTCAGAACGAAAAAAGCGAACTGCGAGTGAGAGCGATGCGTAAATCAGTTATGATAAAAGGTGTTATTCTCCTGATGATTCTCGCTGGTTCGGCGGCTGGTGAGGGTCTTTTCGATAAAGTGAAAAAAGGCAATCAGGCTATGGCCGGCGGCGATTACAGGAAGGCGCTGGAGTACTATCACGATGCTGAGACCGATCTTCCGGAATCTCCGGAACTTGAGTACAACATGGCCGGCGCCCTGCATCATGATGGTGGCTATGAAGAAGCTGTTGACAAATACCAGCGAGCGCTGAACAGCACCGATATCAATACTGAGGCTCAGGCCCACTATAACCTGGGCAACACGCTGTTCAGGATGCAGGACTACCAGAAAGCGATCCAGAGCTACCAGCAAACGCTCGAAATCAATCCTGATGATATGGATGCGAAGTTCAATCTCGAACTGGCGCGCCGCAGGCTCAAAGAGCAGATGGAACAGCAGGAAGAGGATCCGCAGCAAAAACAGGATCAACAAGAAGAGCAACAGCAGGAGCAACAGCAACAGCAGCAGGAAGAGCAGGAAAAAGAAGATCAGGAGCAACAGCAGGATCAGCAACCGCAGCAGGATCATGAGCAGGATCAGCAGGATCAACAGCAAGAACCTCAGCCACAACCGCAGGATGAGGACGAGATGTCCAAAGAAGATGCGGAACGAATCCTGAACGCTTTGCGCGATGATGAAAAGGAAATCCAGAAGAAACTCAAGCGACGTCAGGTTGCAGGAGATTATGTCGGTAAGGATTGGTAACAAAAAGCTGTTCTGGCTGCCGACACTTCTTCTTGTGGCCGTGCTGGTGGCTCCGATGGCTCAGGCCCAGGGCGACATCACGGTCAGTGTCTCGCTCGACCGGAACAGTATCGGTCTGGATGAGCAGGCGCTACTTCAGGTAGAGGTTTCCGGCAGCTCACAGGATTTGCCGAAGCCTCACATTCCAAGTTTGCCGGCCTTCGAGATCTACTCGCAGGGTCGCTCCAGTAACATCAGCATCGTGAACGGCGTGGTGTCATCATCGGTAACTTATCGCTATCTGGTAATCCCGCGCAAGCCGGGTGAGTTCCCCATCGACCAGATTGCTGTTGTACATAATAACAAACGCTACAAAGGCAACGTCGTCACGCTGAAGGTTCTCAACCGCGGCAGCAGCGCGCCTGATGATCTAAATGAACGCGCCGTGGACACCGAAGGAGAAAGCAAAGATTACTTCCTTGAGGCGGTGGTCGACAACAAGAACCCCTTCGTCAACGAACAGGTCACCTTTACTCTGAAGTTCTATATTGCAGTCCAGTATTACGGCAGTCCGGAGTTGACCGAACCGACTACGACCGGGTTCTGGAACGAAGTACTGGGAAACAAAGCTCCCTATTATCAGCGCATCAACAATCGTCGCTACAAAGTTATCGAACGCAAGTACGCGCTGTTTCCGACGCAGACAGGTGAACTGACGATCGGGCGGGCAACTATTCGGGCTACCGTAGCGGGGAAGCGAAAGCGGTCTCGCGATCCGTTCGGTGCTTTTGGTTTCGACGATTTCTTCGGGCGTGGTGTTGAGGCGCGCGTCTCAAGTCGTCCCTTGCGTGTGAATGTGAGACCGATTCCACAGGAGAATCGACCGCCCGACTTCACCGGGACAATCGGTCGTTTCAATATCAGCGCCAAAGCAAACAAGCAGCAGGTGGAGTTGAACCAACCGGTCACTCTGACCATAAGAATTTCAGGAACCGGTAACATCAAGTCGGTAGCTGAGCCCGCTTTGCCTGAGTTGGATGAGTTCCGCATCTATCGGGCCTCCTCGTCCGAAGAAGTATCACAGCAGAATGACAAGTTGGGCGGCACCAAACTGTTTGAAGAAGTCTTTATCCCCCGCGTCCCCGGCGATCTTGAGATCCCCAGCCTGAGCTTCAATTATTTCGACCCGGAGCAGGAACGGTTCCGGGTGGTCACAACAAAACCGATCCGAATCAGGGTGACAGCGCCGGAGGGTTACAGCAGCGATTCTCCTGTTCCCTACTCTCCGCCGGGGATAACGATCGACAGTCGCGCTCACGACATCAGGCACATCAAGGCAGACCTGGGCAAGATGCAACCGGTCGGCCGCATGCCTCTGCTGTCTGTCGGCTTTCTGTTGTTCAACGCCGTGCCGATACTGGCGCTGGTTGGATCCATCTTGATCAGGCGACGGCGCGAGAAACTGGCAGCCGACACTGGTCTGGCACGGGCTCGAGGCGCCGCCAAGATCGCGCGCAAACGTATGGCCCAGGCCAGAGCGCTGGCCAGGGTGGAGACTCTTGGCGAGTTTTATGCCGAGATCTATCGCGCCTTGACATCGTACATAGCCGACAAACTCAATACCTCCCCGCACGGCCTGACCACCGACAGTATCAGACAGATTCTGAACCAGCGTTCGACTCCGGAAGGACTGACCGACGCCGTCACCGGGATCATCACAACATGCGACTATGCTCGTTTTGCCCCGACGTCGCTAACCCAATCCGACATCGACCAGACTCTCAAGGACTCGGAGGAAGTCATCATCCGCATGGAGGAGGTCAGGTTTGGCTAAGCCACTCGTGATTTGGTTACTGGTCATGCTGCTGGCAGCTATTCTCGTTGCTCCGCCGGCGTCGGCCCAGTCCGAAGAGTTTGCCATGGCCAACAGATTCTATGAGGACAAAGATTTCAGCAGCGCCATCAGACTTTA
>CBDUZQ010000359.1:0-2852 GCA_965371755.1 uncultured bacterium | reverse complement strand
TGATGGTTCCTTCGATTTCGATCAGTTGCTTCTCGGCGCCGCCGGTGGTCGGCATAGTATATATGCCGGTTTTCTTGTCGCGGGTCGATACGAAGGCGATTTGATTGCCGTCGGGCGACCATACCGGCTGACCGTCGTTGTGATTACCGTGGGTGAACTGCTGTTCTTCGTGTGCCGTGAGATCAAACAGGAAGATGTTGCTGAAATACTTATTCTCTTTCTTATCCATCCGTTCGACCGTGTAGGCGACCTTTAACTCGTCCGGCGCCATGGCAACACTGGTCGGGAGGCGCAGTTGGAAAAGGTCTTCGGCAGAGATACAACGGCGGGTGGTCTTTTTGCGAGTGAGCTTACGCATATTCAGTCCTTTCTTGGAGGGCAGAATGATCTTGTCGGGAAACTACCGCCTATGGCTGGTGCTCGCAAGCGAAATGTCGCCGCAGGCTACCCGTCTCACCGCCGAGCGGCACGGTCAAGAGATGCCATCCTGGATCGTTGGCGGCGTCTGGTCTCTTTCGGCATTTCATCGAAATACTCGCTCGCACGGCGGGTGACCGAACACGCAGCATCATCCAAGCCAAGTTCATCGCAGCATCGGTATAGCTGGTAATCGCACTCGATCAGATTGTAATAGTTGCCGGGGTCGGATGCCAGTTTGTGGCGCAACTGCTGATACACCTTGGCAGCCTGCTGATAGTTCTTGCTCCGAAAGTACGCCTCGGCCAGTGGCCAGAGGAAGAGTTTCCCATCAGGGAAGGTAGCCGACATTTCCTGACATAACACAATGGCTGAGTCGTACTGTTGACGATCCAGCCAGACCCATATCAACGAGTTGCGGGCAGCCTCGCGCGAGATGGCCGATGAATCGGCGGCCAGGCGCAGTTCGGCGATTCCACGGTCCATTTCATTCTTTAGAATTCGCAGCCGTCTCAGGATGCCCCCCTTGGCCGATTTCCAGTAATGGTACAAGCCAAGACCGAGACAGAGATCATAGCAGCTACTGTCGTACTCAAGTCCGCACTCGTACTCTGATCTGGCAGCATATCCGAGCCTGATTGCCCTGATCGATGACCCGAACCGCGACTCCCACAGGGCTCGATAGGACCTGACATGCCCGCGATAAAACGCCATCCAGGCGGCCGTGCCGGGCGATGCGGTATCGATAATCTGCGATGCCAGGCTATCAGCCGTATCCAGCAGATTGAAAAATTGTTCGCTCTCAATCGGTTCTTCCCGGTCAAACATCTCACCGAGAAGAGATGCGGCGCGAGAGAAAGGTCCCATCGGATCGTCGGGGAATAGTTCACCAAGAAGACAGCCCAAGGAATCGGCGAGCGCGAAGTCATCGTTGTAGATGGCGTGCTGAACTCCGATGGCCAATTCCTTTTTGTCATCATTAAGATAGAGTTCAGCGGAACCGGCCGAAAGCACCTGTACGCCGAAGCAGCTTATCAAAAGCCACGACGCGAGCGCTAATTGGGCGACAAATCCCCCTCGATGGAAGGCAACGCAAGGTTGGTAAGGTCCTGGATGGCAAGATTTCAACCGAAGAAACCCAGGGGGCCGGCACAAAAAAACCGGGAAGAAAGTCATCCCGGTCAGTTTAGACTACGCTCAGATTCAAGGCAAGCTTGAACTGGTGAGTACCACGTTTTCCGTGGGGGTAAAGGGGGACAGATCGAAACCCATCTCCGTACTCGCAGCAATGATAACGGCATCGCCGACCTCGTGAAAGAGCAACCAGCAATCACTACACTGATGATTGAAAAACGTCTTGCCGTCCAGCGATAACTGAGTGTCGATGCAACCTTCAGGTATGCTGTACTCACCACTTGGCGCCGCAAACACCGAGACGGTCAACTCACTGTTGCGGAACACAAAGTGAGCCATCTCAACACCGCAAATCTGTTCTTTGGAACTGTTGATCAGCACGAACCCTTGCTCATGGCCCAGGTTGGAGAAATCAAGGTTCAGGTATGACGGTGACAATTCAAAAGTCGGCTGGTTCCAGGTGCGGTCGTGAACGGCATGGTGCGCCGATGCCAACGGCGTATAATACACATACTCTCGATAGTAATCGGTAGCAATGGAAGCGGCACCGATCAATATCACCAGACAAGCCGCCGCCACCAGCATCTTCGCGACCAGACCAAAGCTGCGTGGGGGCTGACCGGGCGAAGCCTCATTGTCGATCCTGTCCAGACGCAGTATGATCTTATCCTTGAGACTATCCAACTGCGGAGAAGGTCCATTACCAGCGATCCGCGAAGCTATAAACTCCTGAACGCTGGTTTCTATCCGATAGATCTTGAAGCAGTCACGGCAACTCTCCAGATGCTCCTGAACTTCCTTAGCATCTATTTCCGAGGCTTCTTTGTCGATTATATCATATAGTAGTTCCAGCGCGTCCTGACAATTCATTTTGCCTTTTCCTTGATGTACCCATTCTTGACTGCATAATCGAAAAGTTGCTTTTGAAGAAGCTTACGTCCCCGATGGAGCCGGGACTTAACCGTACCCAGTTGCAGGTCGGCAATCTCAGCGATTTCCTGGTAGGAAAACCCCTCAAGGAACGAAAGCACGGCAACCAGTCTGAAATCATCAGGTAAATTCTCAATCGCTTTCTTTACATCGTCATCGAATAATTTGGAGAAAAGAGTCTGTTCCGGGTTTTCGGTCATCTCGCTGCTGGCCAACTGGCCATAGAGGTAGTTATCGTCGATATCGTCGATATTGGCCTGGAGCGGAGAACGAGATTTCGAGCGGTATTCATTGATGAATATGTTGGTCATTATCTTGAACAACCATGCCCGACAATTCGAACCTAACTCGAATTTATCCCAGAACCGGTA
>CBDUZQ010000358.1:0-2861 GCA_965371755.1 uncultured bacterium | reverse complement strand
CCAGCAACTCCTTCAACTGCCGCGCCGTTACCAGTCCATCCTTGACGGAGGCTGCTTGTCGAGGGTTCAGTTTGCCGATGCCGAGTCGCCCGGCCAGCTTCTCCAAATCCGGCAGACCCTTGCTCAACTTTTGGATGCCGCCACGAAGCTCGTGGTTGCGGACCAGTTCCGACACACCGGAGAGACGCCGTTCTATTGTTGTTTTGTTTTTGAACGGTCGCAGCAAACTACTGCGAAGACGCCGCGCACCCGGTAGGGTCAGGGTGTGATTGATGACGGCAAAGAGTGAGTGTTCCTCACTGGCGGTGGCGATACTGCGTGTCAGCTCCAGGTTGCGCACGCTGGAATAATCCAGGTGCATGTGCTCGTTGCTATCAAAACGTGTCAGTCGGGTGATGTGTGTCAGGCGGTCACGATGGTTCTCTCGCAAGTATCTGAAAATGGCGCCGGCGGCGCCGATGGCCCGACGACTGCCTGAGACACCAAAACCCTCGAGGGTGGCGGTACCAAAATGCTGGTTAAGATCTCTGCGGGCGGAAGCGATATCGAAGTTCCATTCACCGAAAGAAGTGATCCGGGCGACACCATCGACCAAATCGAGCCGCTTGGCCAGTTCGCTCGGTTCCAGATCGTCCGGACAGAGCAGTTCGGCAGGCGCAAGTACTTTCAGACGCTCTACGATGTCATCGACCGGTCCCTCGTCAACGACAAATGATCCGGTCGTCAGATCGAGGGCCGCCAGCCCCATGTTAGCCTTACCGTCGGGGCAGACAGCCGCCAGAGTGGGCGGTGACTCCGAGCCATCGACTGCTTCGACAGTGGCCGTACCGGGCGTAAGAATCTCCACGATCTCGCGCTTTACGATGCCCCTGGCCTCCCTGGGATCCTCGACCTGCTCCACCACCACCACTTTCTCTCCGGCAGCCAACAGGCGGGCCAGATACTTGTCCGCCGCATGGTACGGCACACCGGCCAGGGGGATGCGCTCACTCTCGCCGTGGGAGCGTGAGGTCAGGGCAATCGACAGGATGGGTGCAGCCTTGACGGCATCGTCACCAAACATCTCATAGAAATCACCCATGCGAAAGAACAGGATTTTGTCGGGGTGCTGCTCCTTGATGGCATGGTACTGTCGCATCAACGGAGTCATCGAGTTGCCTGAGGACGATTTACTCATCGAGCAACAACAAGAAAGCTCTGGTTGTGCTCGGCCTCCAGTTTATCCTTGAACTGGGAGGCCGACAGATAGTCAGAGAAGCGACCGATATAGACGACGTGGTAGTTCTTGTCGGATATCTTCTTTCTCAATTGATCCAGCTTCTGATCATACTTCGTAAACCGGGCACTCATCTTTTCTGCGTTTTCCTTTGACGAGAAGACACCCAACTGGACGGAGTAGAAAGTGCCGGTCAGTTTATCGGCCGTACGATCCGTTTTGTCACCCGAAGACAGATCGGCCATGCGATCCAGAAGAGCATCGACACCGATAGCGGAAGGGTAACTTTCACGCATCAGGGAATAGTAGAACACGGCGTTATCGGTGTTGCCCTCGGCGATAGCGGTCAGAGCCAGCAGGTAAAGAGCGGGTGGTACGCCGACTCCGGATTTGCTGCGAGATAATTTGCGGAGGACTTTATCGGCGCCGATCTTCTTCCCGTAGTGCAGCATCACTCTGGCTTTATCGATCTGACCCCACTGGCCACGGCTGCCGTCGGCATACGAAAGAAGATAGCGGTCAACCTGCCGCAAAGCCAACTCGTAATTGGATGAAATATCATCCACCATGATCGAGTAACGTAACATCTCATCACGGTACCGCCCGGATTCCCATCGCGACAGATACTCGGTAACGATTAGACCGAGATTCTTCAGATCACGGTTCAGGAAATAGTACTGGGCCAACCGGTTGTGAATTTGCTCTCGATGGAGCGGCGATACCGAGGCCTGAAGCGCCGCTTGCATCAGTTTGACCGACTTAGCTCCATCGGTTTCCAAAAGCCCGGCGTAGAACAACAAATTGCCGTCTCGCGTGGATGCACTGGAGACG
Source organism: uncultured bacterium (assembly GCA_965371755.1). Lineage (GTDB taxonomy): Bacteria > Zixibacteria > MSB-5A5 > GN15 > FEB-12 > JAJRTA01. The sequence continues at coordinate 814 of CBDUZQ010000358.1, read as the reverse complement.
CTGGAGAGTGAGTCGGCCGCCTGTTTGAGGTCACCGCCGACGATTAATGAATAGATATCCGTTGTCCGACCGGAACCGGCCAGTATGGCCAACAGGCAGATTGTCAGAAACGAAATCTTCTTCATCGGATGATTCAAGACGGATCAGTCTTAACCGATGACCGCACGGGCCGAATCCGCAGCGGAAACATCAGCCTCCTCGGTCCTGAGTTTCTCGCGTCGCAGGGCCAGGCGCTTTATGAACTTCTCAAGCTTCTTCTGGTCACCTTTGTCCACATAGATGCGGATCAGTTCGAGGATCGGTTCGAGATTCTCCGGCTCTTCCTCAACGATCTGAGTTAGTATTTCTTCGGCCAGATCCAGTTCGCCCTTCTTCTCGTGGAACTCAGCGAGCGAAAGTCGGGCCTGCAAATCTCTCGGGGAATGTCTGAGAATGTTCTCACAAATCTGGGCAATATCACCGTAACGCCCCAGGTCGAATAGCGCCTTCTTGAGCCGCTCGATGGCGCGATAGCCTTCGGCTGGAACCGCCTCGATCAGTTTGTTCCAGAAATTGACAGCGTCCTCGTAACGTTGCTCTTCAACGTAAGAATCGCCAATGGCCAGGTAGGCGGGCGCGAACGATGGATCCAGTCCCAGCGCTTCCTTGAAAAGAACCCGAGCCTTGTGATGCTCTTTCTTCTTGAACAACTGAAGCCCTTGCTGATACTTGAAAACGGCCAGCGGTGTTTTTGATTTGTTGGACTCTATTCTCAGGATGCGGCCAGCGGTTTCGTAAGCCTCGTCCCACCGGCGTTGCCTCTTCTGAACCTCAA
>CBDUZQ010000357.1:0-2874 GCA_965371755.1 uncultured bacterium | reverse complement strand
GTCCGGTATCTTCTTGCGATCGCCGAGAAACCTCAGATAGTGAAAATCGGCGGTGGCAATCTCCCGGCGGGGCATCCACGGATGGTCGATCAGGGCCAGGGCTATGTTCCTGCCGATCAGCAGGTCGAACAGTTCCGGCAATTCCAACCAGGCTTTGTTACGCAGTTCCACCGCAATACGAAGATCACTCGGCATGGCCTCAACCAGCCGCTTCAGAGTCGCGAACTCGGCCGGTTTGAAACTGTAAGGGAACTGCAAGAGGAGCGGACCCAGGTGATCGTCGAACCCTCTCATAACCTCAATGAATGCAGCCGCGGTGTCGAGCCGCTGTGGCAGGTCACCCTCGTGGGTCACTGTCCGAGGGAATTTGGCCGTAAAGACAAACTGTTCGCGACCCTGGGCAACCCATTTCTTGACGGTATCGGCTGAGGGAATTCGATAAAACGTCGCATCTATCTCCACGGTGGAAAAAACCGAGGAATAGCACGTCAGAAAGTCAGCCGCCGGACAGAATTGCGGATAGAAATTCCCCAGCCAATCTTTGTAGCTGAAACCGGCTGTTCCGATCCTGATCCGACCTTTGCTCATAGTAATCCAGTAACAGTCAAAGGGGCTTTTGGTTCTGGTTTTTGGGTTGTCAGCGCCAATTATCATTTGGCCGGCGGTGTTGCATCAAGCAGCGTTATGTTGTATTATCGGAACCAAAATACTGACGCCGAAAGGGAATAGAAATGAAGGACAAACGCAACGAAATCCTGGCCCGACAACTGTTGGAGTACTCGGTGAAAATTCAGCCGGGTGAAGTACTGTACCTTGAGATCAAAGGCAAAGAGACGCTGGAGTTGGGCAAGCAGATTATCCGACTGGCCACCGAGAAAGGCGCCGTACCGTTTTGGTACTATAATGACGAATCGCTTATCCGCCAGTGGGTCGGCAAGGCGAACGACGATCAGTTCAAAAAGCAGGCGGAACTGCACCTGGAGTTGATGACGCGGGCCGATGCTTATATCGGTTTGCGCGGGTCCGACAATCCGTTTGACCTGGCCGATATCGATCGGACCCAGTTGGAGAAAAACAATAAGCTGTTTTACAAGCCGGTGCATCTCGAAGAACGAGTCAAACGCACTCGCTGGGTCGTGCTTCGTTATCCCAATAACGCCATGGCCCAGTTGGCTGAAACGTCGCAAGAGAAATTCGAGGATTTCTACTTCGAGGTCTGCTGCGCCGATTACGCCATGATGTCCAAAGCCCAGGATAGGCTGGCTGCCCTGATCGATGCCACCGACAAGGTGCAGTTGAAGGGTCCCGGCACCGACCTGACTTTCTCGATCAAAGGCATCCCCTACGAGAAATGTGATGGCCTGCGCAACATTCCGGATGGTGAAGTCTACACTGCGCCGGTGCGGGATTCGATCAACGGTGTTATCACGTACAACACTCCCTCGCTCTACCAGGGCTTCGTGTACAATGATATTTCCTTCACCTTTAAGAACGGTAAGATCGTCAAGGCGACCTGTTCCGGCGACAATGAAAAGCTCAACAAGATTCTGGACACCGACGAAGGTGCTCGGTACATCGGCGAGTTCGCTATCGGTGTCAACCCTTTCATCCAACACCCGATGAAGGACACTCTCTTTGACGAAAAGATCGCCGGCTCCATCCATCTCACCCCGGGACAGTGCTACGACGAAGCCCCCAACGGCAACCAGTCGACAATCCACTGGGACCTGGTGTTGATTCAACGCACCGACTACGGAGGCGGCGAACTGTACTTCGACGACAAACTCGTGCGCAAGGACGGCGTGTTCACCGATGCCGCTATGGAGAAAGCGTTCTCGGCTGAGAACCTGCGCTCCAAGGCCCTGGACTGACGGTGGTGAAGCGGTAAACAGACCTGAGGCGTCGCAAAAAACCGGCGCCTCGGTAAGATCGTCAAGTTGATCTGTGGAGACATTATGGACATAATCAAGTTTGCGATGCAGATGGAACTCGATGGCCAGGCCTTTTATGAGAAAGGTGCAGCCGCTACTGACAACCCGCAATTGAAGGAAGTGCTGTTGACTCTTGCTGAAGAAGAGCAGAAGCACTACCAGGTATTCAAGAGCATGTCTGATGGTGACCTTGCCGCAGCCGAGAGTAGTTTGGGTAAGAAGTCCGGGACGCCGGCTCTGACCAAGTCGGTTTTCCGGCAAATGGCTGAGGGCAACGTGGAGACGTTGGGCGGTGAAGATGTGCGAGAACTATGGGAGAAGGCGGTCGAAATCGAAGAAAAGTCCGAGAAGATGTATCGTGACGCCGCTAATGAAGAAGATGATGAAATCCGTCGGGACCTGTTGCGGCGGATAGCTGACGAGGAAAAGAACCATGTCTACCTGGTAGACAACATGCTTTCGTTCATTAAGGACCCCTCCATCTTTCTCGCCTCGACTCAATACCAGAACTTCATGAGTTGGGAAGGGCACTAAGCAGGCGTAGCGGCAGGCTCTCACAGTTCATTCTTGCTCGACCTCACCCGGTTCAAACCCTTTCAGCAACCATTGATCGTGTACGTAGACATAGGTCAGGATCAGCGGTCGGTCTCTGGTCCGACTGCTGTCCATGATGAAGCAGTCGATCCGCGCATCGTCATTGGTGTAGGTGATTTCACCCACCGCGAACTGCCGGAATTCAAAACCACCGTCGGGGCCGTAAGCGAACCGCAGGAGCGAATCGGAGTTCTGGTCATTGTCGAGAATCTGAACCGACAACAGTGAATCGATAGCCGCCCGGTTCTGAGCTTTGACCGCCTCCTGCAAGCTGAACAACCTGGCTTTCAGTATCGGGATATGATTCCGAGCCGGCGGTTTCTTCTCAGCACAACTCCCCAGAATCAAG
>CBDUZQ010000356.1:0-2879 GCA_965371755.1 uncultured bacterium | reverse complement strand
CCGAATCTTTGTCTCTGGTTATCTCACTGGCTGCATTACAGATGAAAATGACGGCTGCCGAAGCAATCTCAGCGGTCACCGTCAACGCCGCCTGTGCTATCAACCGACAAGACCGAATCGGTCGCCTCGAAATCGGTTGTATGGCCGACCTGGTCATTTGGGACATGCAGGACTACCGCGAACTGCCTTATCGCTGCGGTGTAAACCTGGCCCAGTTGGTAATCAAGCGGGGCAAAATAGTGAGCGGATCGCTCGGAAACGGGAACCTGCGCAAAACTCAGGGGTTGAAAGATTGATGGCACATAGGGTATTGTTAGCACCGCTTGTAGCGGCTTTGTTAGGCCTGAGTTGCGGCGTCTATACGTTCAACCCGGCCGGGAAATCGAGCATCCAGACGATAGCGGTCGACCGTTTCGACAATAAGACAACCGAGTATGATCTGGCTGATCGTATGACCGATCTGGTGATCGATGCCTTTCTGGCCGACGGAACTTTCAAGGTTGTCTCCGCCGAAAATGCTGATGCGGCTCTGTCCGGTGTTCTGACTCGTTATGAACGCAAGCCGTTTGAGTATGACGAGAATTATGTGGTATCGTCATACAGCGTGACAATGACTTTTGACGTGGCGCTGAAAAACCCGCGCGATAACGATTCTGATATCTGGCGAGAGAGCATGGTTCAGGAAGGTGTTTACCTGGTCGACAGCGAGACCGAACAGGATGGTCAGAGCAAAGCGATTGAGCGCCTGATCGTATCGATAATCAACCGTACCACCAAAAGTTGGTGATGGCGGCAGTGGATCCGGCGTCAGTTCTATAGCGCCGATCAAACAGGTCGATAAGTAGTATAAGATGGTAGAACGTTCAAGATAGGAATCAGACAGGAAAGGTCGGTTTTGAAAAGATACACATACTTGTTGATACTTACGATGGTTCTCACCTTGACGTTGGGTGTCCCCTCTGAACCAAATGCCGAGATAAACTCCAAAGCCGGGACCAGTGCCTTTCCATTCCTTAAGATCAACATCGGAGCCAGAGCCATCGGGATGGGTGGCGCGGCCACCGGCCTGGCTGATGATGAATCGGCGCTTTACTACAACCCGTCCGGTATCGCCGGCGCCAAGGAAACGCGATGGATTGGCGGCTACCACAACTACTTCGTGGATATGCAGTCCGGTTTTGTCGGTATGATTTTCCCTATCGATGAACGAAGTACCATAGCCGGACACTTCGATTATTTGGGCTATGGTGAATTCATCGAAACCAACACCAGCGGTCGGCGACTGGGGACCTTCGGCGGCTCAGACATCGTGCTGGCGGCAACCTACGGCCGACAGGTGAGCTACAATTTCAAACTCGGTATCACGGCCAAATTTATCTACGAGCATGTCCACGAATACTCCGCCACCGGACTCGCGTTCGACTTGGGCGTCAAGTACATAGACGATCGCGAGCGTTTCACCAGCGGCATCATGGTGCAGAACCTGGGCAAGCAGCTTTCGGCGCTGGGTTCCGAAAAGTACCGACTACCCCTGACCATTCGAGGCGGCGTCTCTTACCGCCCTCGCGGCTTACCGCTGCTATTGGCTTCTGATCTGATCGTGCCGGTTGACAATGACATCGAGTTTGCCGTCGGCGGCGAATACCACGAACTGAAACCACTTTACTTGCGGCTCGGATGGAACAGTTTCGGCTCCAATTATCGCGCGCACGACTCCGACGACAATTGGGCCGGTATGACCGTTGGAGTCGGTTTCGATTACCGGCGACTGCACATTGCCTACGCGTACGCCCCCGGGGCTGATCTTGGTGAGAGTCACCGCATAACCGTAACCGGAGGCTTCTCCAAATGAGCATTCGTGCGACGGTCTCGTTGTTATGCGTCGGTCTAAGCCTGACCGTCCTGTTGGCATGTGCCGACTCGGCGGAGGATGCTCCCAGGAAAACCGTCATTTCACTTTTCGGCGCCATGGAGAAGAACGACCAGGCCGCCCTGATTTATCTGCTGGACCTGCCGGAATTGATGAAAAACCTCAACGAAGACTACGCCATCCAGACTGACAGCCCCCGCGTGTTCACCAGCCCCGAGCAGGTTCTCGAAGATCTGACCGGTGAAGGTCTGACCAAGAAAACCTGGTTCTCCCTCCAACGAATCATCAACAAGGTTAACCTCGAGGGCGACGACGTGGCTTCTGTCGATGTCACTTTCATCGACAAGGAAAAGTCGCATGGATACATGACGAGGTTCGGGCTGCACAAAGTCAATGGCAAGTGGAAAATCTACAGCTTCAAGACGGTCAGCGGGTCTTAACTCACCAAACATCCCATACTTGTCATGCGTCGTTGAGGCTGTCCCGGGAGATACTGTGGGCGGCGCCCGAATCACGACACTTGCGGCCCCGTTGAGACAAGCCCACCGCATCGCACATCTGATCCACGAACAGAATTGCCAGGCCGGATTTGAAGAGAGCCGAAATAAAAAGAAGCTTGCCGAAAGGGGGTGGGGATAGAGGGGGGAATCCCCAGTAGGTTCCGATCAGCAAACTTCAATTTATTATACTGCTTGACCTCACCGCTGTCAATAGCGAATCGCAAGCGAAAGGTAGCGAAGGGCAGTTTCCGGTGCCCGCCCAAAGGCCCTACTGGCCATCGCCGAGCAACGCTGCGTTCGCCCATGTCGTTATTGCGCAACCGGTTGCGGACCACCGACCCAGCCACTCATGGTTTGTCAGCCACCGAAAACATGGTCCCGGCAGGTGTGCTCAGGTTCGCTATTTCCGCCCCGTCCGGGACTATTTTTTTTTGGTCCTGCAAATGGTCTGTAGCGGTCAGGCCGGTCAGAGAAACTTGGTAGATTGTCTTGTCGGAATAGGCAGATGT
>CBDUZQ010000355.1:0-2887 GCA_965371755.1 uncultured bacterium | reverse complement strand
GTGATTGAGTGTCCCGGCGTTCCATTTGAGATTGCTGCCTGCGCCGGCGATCAAGTCTGCGTACCGCTGGTTATCAGCAACGCCACGAGTGTGCTGGTTGAAGGCGCTACGTGGGTCGACGGTCAACTGTGCTTCACAGCCGACGCATCCGGCGCGAATGTGTTCCATGTAGTTGCAACCAATGACTGCGGCGAGGACGTCTGCGATGTCACAGTTAACGTTGTCGTTGATGATGACACGCCGCCTGTTATAATCTGTCCGGACGATTACACGGTCGAGTGTTCGGACGCGCTCCTGCCGGACTGGCCCGAGGTTACCGACAACTGCGACCCTGAGCCGAGCGTGGACTATCATGACACCGAGCAACCGGGTAGCTGTCCTCACGCGAAGACGATCCTGCGAACCTGGGTTGCCACTGACGCCTCCGGCAATAGCGATAGTTGTGTCCAGCGTATCGAGGTGGTCGACACCACGCCACCGTCAATTACCTGTCCGCCGGATACTATCATCTCATACTGCGATCCTACCGATCCGGAACACACCGGTGGATATCCTGCCGTGTTGGACAACTGTGATGCTGATCCGCTGGTATCGTACCGGGACAGCATGCTGGCCGGTGGCATTGTGCGAATCTGGTTGGCCGCGGATGCTTGTGGTAATTCGGCAACCTGCTTCCAGGCTATCGGACTGGGAGCGCCTCAGCCGCCTGAGATTGATTGTCCTGCCGAGCCGATCGCGATGTCGCTTTGCGATCCCGGCTTGGTTTGCATCGACCTGGCTGTCAGGCACTATGACTCGGTCGTAGTAGAGGGCGCCGCCACCTGGTCGGATGACCGGCTGTGCTTCGAGGCTACTGAAGGTGGAGATTACGCTTTTATGGTCAAAGCGTACTACTGCGATATCGAGGTCACTTGTGACATCATCGTGAATGTCGAAATCGGCCAGGCGCCGGTCATTCATTGTGAGCCTGTTGAGCCGGTTCAACTGTGCGATATCGCCGAGGTTTGCGTTCCGCTGTTGATTGACGATGCCGATTTAGTAGCGGTTGACGGCGCGGTTTGGTCGGATGGCTTGTTGTGCTTCGTGGCTGATACTCCCGGCACCTACACCTTCAACGTAACCGCGAGCAACGATTGCGGCAGCGATGTCTGTGACCTTAGTGTCGAAGTATCACTTGTCGACCCGCCCGTGCCATGCTTCACAGCTTATCCAACCGGCAATGCGTTGGAGATTGGATTCTCGAACTGTTCTCAGGGCGGGACGGCATTGACCTACCTGTGGGACTTCGGAGACGGCAGCAATAGCACGGAGTTCGAGCCCGTACACACCTATGGCGCCATCGGAACGTACCTCGTACAGTTGACTGCCGTCGATGAATGCGGAAGCGCGGTAAGCGTCGCCCACCCAATAGAGGTCGGTGGCATCACGCCGACCGATCAGTGGATAAACATATACTGTGGATATCCGATGCTTGACGGTGTGCCACTTGCGCCCGGCGACGTCATCCGTGCTTACGATCCTGATGGCGTGCTGTGCGGTATGGGTTCTGTCAGGGTCGACGGTTCCTATGGTATGATCCTGATCTACGCGGACGACGTTTATACGCTGAACGTGGATGAAGGCGCTGATCCAGGTGATGTGATTACTTTGACCATCAACGAGGAAGAAGTATTCGTCGATCCTGAATTGATCTGGACGGAGAACGGCGCGGTCATCGAGCTGTGCATGTTCACTCGTGAGACCTGTTTGCTGTTTGATCTCGGTCCGGGCTGGCATCTGATTTCATGGAATGTCGCTTACACCGACAATGTGGAGAACTGGATAGCCGGGTTTGCCGATAAAGTAGAGGTGATCCTCGGATTTGATCGCGGCGGCCTGGTTTATGTTCCTTCACTGGCGCCGTTCTCGACACTGCTGGAAGTCAATTACCATTTCGGTTACTGGATCAGGCTCAATGATGCTGTCAGCTTTGAGATATGTGGCGGCCGCATCGGCGCCGATGATGCCATCACAATTTATAGTGGCTGGAACCTGGTCAGTTACTGGCCCGAGGATATCCTGCCGATTGAGGACGCCCTGAGTTCGATTCTTGAGAACGTAATCGTGGCTTATGGGTGGGACGGCGAGGCGCAGGTCTATCTCCCCGGTAAGTTGATGTTCAGCAACCTGACGGAGATGGTTCCCCAGTTTGGCTACTGGATCAAGTCGGCTGAGAATGATCTTCTGACCTACCCGAACGGCGTCCCGGCGTCGGCACGCAACTTTCCATCCGCACACACTACGTCCGATGTCGCCGTCGGCATGGAGTGGATGTCGGTATATGGTTCAGGGCTTCATGTGGACGGTCAGCCAATGGCGGCCGGTGCGACGGTCGAGTTCGTCGCACGGTCTGGCCGCGTGTGTGGCAGCGGTACGTATGATGGAGTCAACCTGAAGTTCATGCCCGTGTACGGTTATGTCGACGTCGATAAGTCAACCGGCGATTTCCCCGGGGTGGGGGAGCAGGTAGCGATTCTCGTCAACGGCGAGCGTGTCTACCCCGATGTCGAGTATCGGGGTCACGGCTCGTATGTGCGCCTGAATAACCTGACTCGAGAGGCTGGGGGTGTTCCCAACAGCCTGCCCGGTGAGTACAGTCTCTCGCAGAACTATCCCAATCCGTTCAACCCCTCCACGTCGATCAGCTTCGCATTGCCGGAGGCGGCCGAGGTCAAGCTGGAGGTGTTCAATCTCCTGGGTCAGCGGGTGACAACACTTCTCAATCAACTGCTGGAAGCCGGTAACCATATGGCGGAATGGGATGGCAAGAATGAACTCGGCCGGGCCGTGGCCAGTGGCGTGTACTTTTATCGCCTGGAGGCCCATGGGTTCTCACAGACCAAGAAGA
>CBDUZQ010000354.1:0-2887 GCA_965371755.1 uncultured bacterium | reverse complement strand
GGTCCGGCCCTGATTAACGCCGGGGTCGATCCGTTTGACCAGGTTACCCTCGACAACTTCCTGATCGATCTGGACGGCACTGAGAACAAATCCAAACTGGGCGCCAATGCCATGTTAGGCGTATCGTTGGCCACGGCCAAAGCGGCGGCCGAGTCGCGCGGACGGTTCTTGTATGAGTACATCGGTGGCTGCAACTGCAAGCTGATGCCGGTGCCGATGATGAATATCCTCAACGGCGGCAAACATGCCGACAACAATGTCGATTTGCAGGAGTTCATGATTATGCCGGTGGGCGCCCGGAATATTCGTCACGCCTTGCAGATGGGGGCCGAAGTTTTCGGGCATCTCAAAAAAGCACTCAAGGCCAAAGGGTACAACACCTCGGTCGGTGACGAGGGCGGGTTTGCGCCGGATCTGAAATCGAACGAAGAAGCGCTTAAAATCATTATGGAAGCTATCGACTCGTCCGGCTACAAAGCGGGTGAGGATATTATGCTGGCGTTGGACCCGGCCTCAACCGAGTTCTACGACGCTGATAAGAAGACTTACAACCTGGACGCCGAGGGTCGGAAGCTGTCATCCGATGAGATGATCGATTTCTACGCCGACTTGGTCGAAAAGTATCCGATCATTTCCATTGAGGACGGCCTGGCCGAGGATGACTGGGACGGCTGGCAGAAGTTCACCGCCAAGATGGGGGGCATCATCCAGATTGTCGGCGATGATATCTTTGTCACCAACCCGAAACGGTTGAAACGTGGCATCGACGAGAAAAGCGCCAACTCGATACTCATTAAGCTAAACCAGATCGGCACTCTGACTGAGACTCTCGATACTATCGAAATGGCGCAGAAAGCCGGTTTCACGGCGGTAGTGTCGCATCGCAGCGGCGAAACCGAAGATGCCACCATCGCCGATGTAGTGGTCGCCTCAGCGGCCGGTCAGATCAAGACCGGATCCGTGTGTCGTTCTGACCGCATTGCCAAGTACAACCAGTTGATTCGGATCGAGGAAACGATCGGCGAAAATGCCGTCTACCCCGGCATGTCGACGTTTTACAATCTGAAGAGCTGACAGTCATGTAGGTCGAAACCCCTGGTCCGAAGGACCACCCTGAGCGCCGTCGATGGACGGGTTTCGAGTGGCAAGCCACTTCTTCGCGCTCCGCGCGCTTCTTATATCATCCCGAGTGGAATCGAAGAATGACGGCAGAATGGGAAGAACCGTGGATCAGGTCACCCCCTACAGCAGCAACTCAAATTCGAGTTCGTCCCGAAGCGGGATGCCGTAGTTGCCAATCATCGGGATCGACGGCTTGATCTTGCGCGACTCGACCAGGGCGTTGACATGCACGGCAGCGATTGTCCAGCCGCGACGCTGGTAGAAACGGATAGCGTCGAGGTTGTCGTTGGTCGTAATCAGCCAGAGGCGGCGGCAATCGCGTTGCACTACATCCTGGTGCACTCTCTCAAGAAGCGCCGTACCGATCCCCTGAAACTTCACGAAAGCATCAAGCGTCACTACCTCGCACTGATCGCCGATACACTCGAACGTCACCAAACCAATCCGTTCACCGGATTCATCAACGGCCAGGTATCCTTCGATCTCGGCCGGATAGATCTTGCGACCACGGCTGACGATGAAGTCCGCCCCCCAGCCGCGCGCGATCCGGAGAACCCATTCACGGTCACCGTCGGTCACACTCTTGATACTGAATCTCATCTCAGTGCTCCGATAATCGCCAGAGCTTCGTCCATGCTCCCGGCCAACTCGCCACTGAGGCCGTCGGATACAAATATGATTCCCAGATAGATCAAGAAGGCGGCGCATGTTAGGATGAGAACTTTCAGACCCCGCCCCACAAGAAGGCTCTTGCCCTGCCACAGAAGCAGCGATACGACGGTGTACCAAACAAAGTCCGACATGATATGCCCGAAGTAAAACACGACCGGCCCAACCACGCCAAACTTCATCGACTTTACCAGAAAGGCCAGCCCGGTGGTGGCCCACCAGACGAACCAGTACGGGTTGGACAGGGTGGCGGTGATCCCTTTGCCGGCCAGACGGTGGTGGCTGACTCGGTCGCTGGTTTCGGTGTTGTATGATACGCGGTCTCTTAGAATGCTGTAAGCCATATTGCCACCCATCAAGACCAACGCGATGCCGCCAACCACACCGATCACGGAAGCTACCAGTGGGTTGTGCGCCAAAGCCGCTACCCCCAGTGACAACACGACCACTATGGCAACTTCTGCTATCGCATGACCTACCGAAAGAATCGGCCCCGCCCGCCAACCGTGTCGTGGTGTCTCGGCGATATCGACAGCCAGCAATGGTCCCGGCATCATGGCGCCGGAGAACCCGACCACGAACGAATTGAAAAAGAGAGCTAGCAGTTCCATAGCTATCTATAATACGCTGCGAGGAGCTATGTTCCAAGCGGGTTAAGGCATAACAGGGTCGCTGAACCGCAGACTACCCAGATTTGGAATCCGGACCTGGATTCCGGGTCAAGCCCGGAATGACCGGCAAGCCGCCCATAAATGGGACTTTTGCACTTCGCGCGCTTCGTCATTCCGTTGTGCCCGAGTGATCTTCAGATCGCGCGGAAAGACGTGGCCTGCTCATTCCATGGCCGAGTCTGAAGACTCAACCACCACAACGCCGGGGGCTACCTGCACTTCCCCTCCAGGAACTCGACGATTTCGGGGGCTTTCATGCGCGTTTGTTCCATCGTGTCGCGGTCGCGCAAAGTCATCGTCTCGTCTTCGAGAGTCTGGCCGTCGATAGTGATACAAAACGGCGTACCGGCTTCGTCCATGCGGGCATAGCGCCGCCCCACCGCGCCGGAGACATCGTAGAACACCTTGAACTGTTTTTTGAGGCT
>CBDUZQ010000353.1:0-2890 GCA_965371755.1 uncultured bacterium | reverse complement strand
CAGAATTAAGGAAGCGTGCGATGTCCGAGTACCTGGCGGTCTTGATCTTCATCTTTGTCGGTGCCGGGATGGTGCTGTTTACTTTCTTCCTGGCCCGCATCCTGCGGCCCCATAATCCCTACCCGGAGAAAAACGTCAACTACGAGTGCGCCGAACTCCCCATCGGCAGCTCCTGGATCAAATTCCACAACCGCTACTATATCTTCGCGCTGATCTTCGTCATCTTCGACGTCGAAGCGGTTTTTCTGTTCCCGTGGGCGGTGGCCTTCGGGCAACTGGGCTTGTACGCGCTGGTCGAGATGGTGATATTCATTCTCATTCTGTTGTTTGGTCTTCTGTATGCCTGGAAAAAGGGAGTGCTGAAATGGGCCTGATCAAGAAGGTGCCGGTATATGCCGAGCATGTCCCCGGTGGCGGGTTTGTAGCCACGCAGCTTGAGTCGGTTCTTAGTCATGCCCAGGCATGTTCGATGTGGTACTTGCTTTTCGCGACTGCCTGCTGTGCTATTGAACTCATGTGCACCGGCGCTTCTCGCTATGACTTCGACCGTCTCGGTATGATTTTTCGCCCCACGCCACGACAGGCCGACCTGATTATCGCCGCCGGTACTATTACCAAGAAGATGGCCCCACGTCTCAGGCGGCTGTACGATCAGATGGCCGAGCCGCGCTACGTGATCGCTATGGGTGGCTGCACTATCAGAGGCGGCCCGTTTTACTATGACAGCTACGCCGTCGAAAAAGGGATCGACCATATTGTGCCGGTCGATATATATATCCCCGGTTGCCCGCCGCGGCCGGAATCTCTCCTTGAGGGATGCCTGCATCTTCAGAAGAAGGTAAAGGCCCAAAAACTTGCTGACTGGCACGAGAAGTAGTATGACCCGAGACGAACTCAAAGAACATATCCTCAAGAAATACGACGGGCTGCTGACCCCTCTGGAGACAGGTGTCTTTGACCTGATGTGCGAAGTCAAGCCGGCCAACCTGACCAAAGTCGCACAGATGCTGCGCGATGACGAGCAACTCAAGTTCGATTTCCTGAACAACATCGCCGGCGTCGATACCGGTGAGCAGTTCGAGGTCGTCTACTCGCTGTCGTCCATCACCAATAATCTTCGCCTTGATTTCAAGCTGGTACTCCCTTACGATCAGGCGGTTGTCGATTCGGTCAAGGATATCTGGACCGCCGCCGACTGGCACGAGCGTGAAATCTGGGAACTGTACGGTATCAACATCAATAACCATGATAACTTGACTCGATTCCTGCTGCCCGACGACTGGGACCAGGGATACCCGATGCGCAAGGACTGGGACGCACCCGACTTTGTGCGGATGCCGGAGTTGTAGGATGGCGGCACTGCGCACAGAAGAGTTCATGGTCAACATGGGGCCGCACCACCCCTCGACGCATGGTGTTTGCCGATTGATCCTCACTATGGACGGTGAGAAGGTCGTCGCTATCGAACCGGTGATCGGGTATCTGCATCGCGCCATCGAGAAAATCTGCGAGAACCGCACCTATCCTCAATGTACGCCGTTGATGGATCGCTTTGAATACGTTACCGCGATGGCTTCCGATCACGTCTACGCCCTGGCCGTCGAGAAGCTGGCCGGGCTTGAAGTCCCCGAGCGGGCGGAGTATCTGCGAGTTATCATGGTCGAACTCAACCGGATAGCATCGCATCTGATATTCTGGGGTGTGACCGCGATGGACGTCGGCGCCTACACACCGTTCCTGTACGGCCTGCGGGAGCGCGAAGATATCATGGACCTGTTCGAGATTACCTGCGGCCAGCGGTTGACCTACAACTACATCCGCATCGGTGGTGTCTCCAAAGATATCCCGACGGAATTCGTGCCGCAATGCCGTGAATTCGTGAAGATGATGTGGGGCAAGTTCCCAGATTACGAGGGTCTGCTGAACGAGAACCCGATCTTCCTGGCCCGCATGAAGGGAATTGGCGTACTGACACCTGAAACGGCCATCGCCTATGGTGCTTCCGGACCCGTGTTGCGCGCCTCGGGTGTCAAGTACGATGTCCGCCGTAACGATCCTTACTCCGTCTACGACAAGTTCGATTTCGAGATACCTACCCAGCCGAACGGCGACTGTTACGATCGGTTCATCCAGCGAATTGACGAGATGAAGGAATCGCTGAAGATTATCGAGCAGGCGCTGGACAATCTGCCCGAGGGTGATATCAAATGCAAGGTCAAGCCCAAGTTCAAGCCGCCTGAGGGCGAGGTTTACTCACGGATCGAGAGCGCTCGTGGTGAGATGGGTGTGTACATCCGTTCCGACGGCACTACCAAACCGATGCGGTTGAAGTTGCGCGGCAGCTCCTACAATCATCTTATGCTGATGCCTGAGATCAGCACCGATGTATTGATCGCCGACGTGGTGGCGATTTTCGCCACCCTTGATATCATCATGCCGGAGGTGGATCGATGATCACTCCGGTGTTTGCAGTTGGCGAGCTTCATGGTGTCTTCAAGTGGCTGCACGAACTGCTGGTTTCGATCGGACTGCCGCAGCCGTGGCAGGACGTGGTCATGTACGCTGCCCTGGGCGCCACCGTATTCGGTACGCTCTCACTTATTGCGCTGTTCCTGGTCTGGTGGGAACGCAAAATCGCCGCCCACATCCAGCAACGTTTCGGCCCCATGCGGGTGGGCTGGCATGGTTGGTATCAGACGGTAATGGATGCGCTGAAGCTGTTGCAGAAGGAAGATATTCGCGTGGCGACCCGCGACAAAGTCGTCTTCTTTTGGGCGCCCGTAATCTGCTTTGTGGCGGCCTTTCTGGCCTATGTCTGCATGCCGTTCGGGCGCGGGCTGATCGTGGCCGATCTCAATATCGGTATCCTGTACATTATGGCCGTGACGAC
>CBDUZQ010000352.1:0-2906 GCA_965371755.1 uncultured bacterium | reverse complement strand
GCGAGGACAGATGAGCGTTCTAACACAAGACAGCTACCGCACCCGCATGGACTGGGGACGCGGCGGTCTTGAACAACTGGCCGGGTCGGTCGAGGTTGTAGTTATCGTCGACGTCCTGTCGTTTTCCACAGCCGTCGACGTCGCGGTTTCACACGGAGCCGTGGTGGTTCCATCTCGAATGAAAGATGGCGCAAGTATCGAACTGGCCGAGCGGATGTCGGCCAAGTTAGCCGTTGGGCGAGGGCAAACGAACAATGAGCATCCCTTCTCGCTTTCACCCCGGTCATTGGAGAAACTCAAACCCGGTGATCGGCTGGTTCTTCCCTCGCCGAACGGAGCCACGCTTTCTGAGATCGCCGCCGAGTTGTGCGAACATGTTTTGTGCGGATGCCTGCGCAATGCTCGCGCTGTCGCCGATAAAGCCCAACAGATCGGTTCAACGGTCGCGGTCATCGCCGCCGGCGAACGCTGGCACAACCGCGAATCAAGTAACGAAGAGGAAAAGCACGGCGGCCCGCTGCGCCCCGCTTTCGAGGATTTGGTCGGCGCCGGCGCCATCCTCAGCAGATTCCCCCGGACGTCACTTTCACCGGAGGCGCAGAGCGCGGTGGCAGTGTTTGAGGCCGCCGAGGAATCTCTCGAGGAAATGATGATGAGTTGCGCCTCTGGTCGTGAGTTGGTAGAGTTGGGGTTTTCCGACGACGTGCGTATCGCGTCCGAACCAAATGTGAGCTCGACGGCCCCGAGATTGATCGCCGCGGCCTATCAGCCTGATTTCGTTGCGCCCGAGTGATTTTCAGATCACGCGGGTGGGCGTGGCCGAGTTCTGACAGACCTACACGCACACGGTCTCGTCACCTTAGCATCAACGGTCGCGACCAACCAGCCCCAGGACACTGTCGATCGCCTCACGAACAGGCGGCGATTCGTAGAGCGTAATGTCGAACTCCTCAAAGATACTAATCTGATAGACTGTAGTGTCGGACGGATGACACCAGAACTGAAGGTGCAGAGAGTCGTAGAAGAGTTGCAAACCGGGAAGAATAGGATCGGACCAGAACCTCAAGCTATCGTACTCACCATACGCCGGGTTGGGGTATATATCTGCCCAATAGGACGAGCCAATCTGGATTGAGTCCTTGGTAGCACCCTCATAGCGAGCGCTCATGGTGCTACTGTCAGGTGGTTGTGGGAAGACGGAATCGACTACTAATACTCCGTAAACGGGCGAAGTTGGCTCAATCTCCCCATTCTCATCGGTGTCATAGATAACAACGACAACTCCCAGGGTAGCTTCGTAATTGGCCACCGCAATACCGTCCTCTGGAAGGAAGTCGATCGTCACCGGCTCGCCGTTGAAGTCTACTACATCAGCATAAGTATCATCCAGCAGCACGTACTGCCCTTGTCCATGATCGCCGGGGATGAGAGTGTTGGCTCTGAGGTAGACGTATGCAGTATCGAGATTGCGTGCGATCGCTCTGATCTCCGCGTGGCCAAGACTTCCGGAGAACGTATACGCGAGCGTCGCCTTGCCATCGCTGCCGGTCTTGAGCGAATCGGCCGAGATGAGACCATCACCGGTCAGCAAAGAGAAATGTATCCATTGGTCGGGCACGTACACACCTTTGTTATCGGCCACGGCGAAGACCAACGGCTGATCCATATCGTCACTGCCCATGTTGCCCTTGTAGAAAAGGCCGTTGACCGCCGTCACACCATCCGGCACGGGAGGTTTTGGCGGGTCGTCACCGTTGCAGCCACAGCCGCAAATGGTCGCCGTTACCAAAAAAACGAAAATGGTGCGTAGCCGATTCTTGGACATGAATCTCATCCTCTCACAAGCCTCCAACTATTAGCTTCTATCGACGAAACGAATCAATTGCTTCTCGTATCCCTGACGTTTTCCTGGTGCAGCGTTTTTCGTCACGGACGGAAGTAGTACTTCAGCGCCGCGCCGAGGTTGAAATACTTGGGCCGATCCCCGGAAGACAGCAGGTCATAGCTGTTGACCGAGGCGACAGTCAGAAACGCCCGCTTCTTGGCATTCTCCCAGAGCTTTATCTCAGCGCCAAAGTTGCCGGCCAGAACAGTATTCAGGCGCGACTCCGACTCGAATCCCTTGGCCGTAACACTGGTAATACCGGCTCTGAAGTCGACCCCGACATAAGGAGCAAAACTCCGTTGGGCAATACTGAGAAACATGTAGTTGAAGTTGAAATCAAAGTCGTACTGATTGATGCCCGGTTTTCTGGGATCAAGGAGAATAGCCAGACCCTCTCTCCCTACCGTGTTCAGACCCAGCAGATTGATAGCCTCGATTTTGGTCCAGCGGAAGCCTACCGTCACCAGCATCCTGTCGTTCCGGAGTTGGCCATAGTTGAAACCGAGATGAAACGTCGGGTCATACAGCACATCACCGTCAACATCGGTCGGTCGGCCATCAGCGTCGGAGAAATCGACAAAATCCGCCAGGCTTTCGTACTTGCCCACCGGGCTGGATGTACCGCCGTAGAAATCCATGACGTTATAGCGTCGGGCGACACGGCCAAGCGCTACGACCTGGGACGCCGTCAAGATTAGTATGACAATTGTTGCAATGACTGTTCTGGTGTGGTGAAACATGCTGTCTCCCGCTATGTTTAGCTTCTGTTGTCTATCGATAGATAGCTGGTCGGAGGCCTGCTGTCAAACATTTTGAACCGGTTCATCCCGTATGTTTTTTGTACAATCAAACTGAAGAATGGCCCAGTTTTTGACCCCTTAAGCCGATTATATGCTTAAAATGCAGTTGCGGTGTCCGTGGCGGCGACTATATTTGGCCTTGCCGAATCCAAGCGGAATACGGCTGGACGAAAATGACAAAGAAGGATGACAGAAGACAATGGCAGCTACAAGAATCATCA
>CBDUZQ010000351.1:0-2970 GCA_965371755.1 uncultured bacterium | reverse complement strand
TTGGCAGCATCGCGGGTATGCTGCTCTACTCTGAAATCGCACAGGCTGCAAACCTCACGCCATCGAAAAACATTCATCTCCCCCAAATAACCGCTTGACAAACAATCGTCGCATTGTTATTATAGCCGTGCATAAACTGATAACTACTTACATTAGGAATCGTTCGAACAAGCAGGTCTAACCTGTGTTTGGGATTGTATAGTATAGAATAAACGCTAAAGGACGAAGAGAAACCAGCCGGTCTTCATAGGAGGAGACGAGTTTTGTCCTTTAGCGGTTTTTTGTGCATTCGATTGCGTACTAAGATAGTCGTCGCAGCGTTCGCACTCATCATTCCATCCACACTCAGCGCTCAAACGCCTGATATCGTCATCGACGTCGGCGACGTCACCGCCTGTGCCGGCCAGCAGAACGTTGCTATCCCGATTTATCTCTCCAATTACTATGACACAGTTGCGGGGTTCAACTTCTGGGTGCAGCTCGATCGTCCGGATATCATGCTGTTCCAAACCCAGATCGACAGTGTGATTGACACCACCAGGTGGCAGTGCCTCCTGTGGGATGGGGAAGTGTGCCTGGATTCCATCCACGTAACCGGCGACACAACATTCTGGCAGTGCCATGACTGGATCGGCGACACCTGCGCCGACTCTACGATGGTGCCGCCGGATTCGACGTGGGACTTTTTCCACCTCGCCGAATGGGACTTTATCAATATTGATACCAACGAGATACTCGCGGGGAGTGTAGATACCAGCGGGACGCTTTTGTCCGGCTGGGAGTATGTAGGCAGCCGTTCCCTCTCGGGTTACGGCTTTGACCTCAATGTTACCGGCGTCGCTGATCTGACCGGAGGGTCAGCGACGCCCGGTATAGGGCCTCAGGAGGGCGGTCTGTTGATCAACTTGATCGCAGACGTCAGTGACATCCCCGATACGTTGACCGATTCGACGGTTCACATTCTGGTGATGACTCAGTCTACGCACTACTTTTGTTTTTCCAACCCGCAAGGCGAATGCATCGGCCGTCCGATGTACGACATCGTTTGCGACACCACCTATTTGCGCTGCCTACAATGGGCCTGGGAGTGGTGCATGCAATGGGAGGTGGTCACCGAACCGCCTTTCGATTCCATGCACGTGCAGTGCGATTCGATGGTGATCAACCCGGACGCGATTGTCGTGATCGACGGTTCCTTGACGGTGGTTCCGACCCTTGTGGGAGACATTGACGACAGCGGTTCGCTGCCGATGGATATCGCCGACCTGGTCTATCTGGTGGACTGGATGTTTGCAGGCGGCTCACCACCTATATGTCCGCAATCGGCCGACTGCGACGGGGACAGTACGGTTGATATTGCCGACTTGGTGTGTTGGGTCGAGTGGATGTTCCCCCTGCCGTAGGCCGGGTCAATGACGCCCGGCGGCGTGGGGTCAAGCGTCGCCGGGTCAGACTAGCAGGGTGGTGCGGGATGGCCGGTACGGATACCGGTCTCCTGCGCGCCCAGCGTAACGCGGACCAGCGTGGGAAAGAAGTTGACCAAACGTGACTTTATGGTATATTTCGTCTAAGCATACAGGGATGTACCATTAAGACCGGTTCCGGCCATACCCGGTGGCCGACCGGGGATTTGACAGTTTGGAATCATAGTATCGAAACTCCGCTGGAGGATTGATGAACAAGGTTCGCCGGCGACACAGGAGGTAACAATGCTCTTTAGAAACAGACTGCTGCAATTCGGTGCAGTTTTGATGGTCACGGTTCTTAGTGTCGTTTTTACAGGCACGACACAGGCGCAGGTGGTCGAACTTGTTCTGGATGTCGGCGACACGAGCGCCCTACCCGGTGAGCAAGTGATAATCCCGGTGTATCTATCCAACTACTTCGATACCATAGCCGGGTTTAATTTCTGGGTGCAACTGGATCGCCCGGACATCATGCGGTTCAACACGGTCATTATCGACATTGTCGACACCACCTACTGGCAGTGTACCGAGTGGATCGACGAACTGTGTTTCGACTCGATGATGGTCGGAGCCGGCGACGCCTGGGATTTCCTCCACATTGACACCAACGAGGTCGACGCCGGTGGTTTCGAGACTTCCGGCACTTTGGTATCCGGGTGGGAGTGGGTCGACGCCCGCTCTCTCGGCGGTACCGGCCACGACCTCAACGTAGTCGGTCTTGCCGACTTGCCGCCTCCTCCGGTAACGCCCGGCATACCCCCACAGGAGGGCGGTGTGCTGATCAAGCTGGTGGGCACTGTTTACGACATCCCCGACACCATGACCGAGCGCACAGTGAACATCCATGTGCAGACAAGTACACTCGACCATTTCAGTTTCTCCGACCCCTGGGGCAACAGCCTGGGAATCGTTTGTGATTCGATCCCGGATACCAGTTTCTGGCTCTGCACTCAGTGGGCGGGCGAAGTATGCCTGAACTGGCAACGGGTTTACGGGCCGCCGTACGACTCGATTAGCATTGACGGCTACGACATCTATTGCCACTTAGATACATCAATCGTACATGTCTTCGATGGTTCTGTCACGGTACTGGTACCGCCGCCGCCTCTTTATGGCGACGTAAACTGCAATGGCAGCGTCGACATTGCCGATCTCGTATACTTTGTCGACTACATGTTCCTGGGCGGTCCGCCCAGCCCGTGTGAGGAGAATTTCGATTGCGATGACGACGGTGAGATCACTATTGCCGATCTGGTCTGTCTGGTCGAGTGGATGTTTCCTCCGCAATAACTGGCTTTGACTGAGTCATACTTTGAAAAAGGCTGTCGGTGCAAATCGGCAGCCTTTGTCGTTCAGTCTCAATGTCACCCTTCGACTCCGCTCAGGATGACAGGCAAGCCTGTTCTTCGCGCTCCGCGCGCACATCATGTCGCCCTTCGACTCCGCTCAGGTTGAGGTCGTGTGGTGGCTGAGTCTTCGGACTCGGCCACGATCACCCACCTAT
>CBDUZQ010000350.1:0-2978 GCA_965371755.1 uncultured bacterium | reverse complement strand
ACTCGTCGATGACGCTATTCAGGTAGCGTTCCACTTCCTGCCCCAACGGCAGGGCGATAAACAGTCGTATCATTTGATATCGAGAATCTCCCGCCTTAACAACTCCAGCGCAGCGTAGGAAGCTCGTGAGCGTCCGGTATCGCGCTTGGCGCCGAAGTTAAACTTTCGAGCATACGATGCGTGCGCGGAGGCCAGGCCGATATAGGTCGTTCCTACCGGTTTGTCGTCGGTGCCGCCGGCCGGTCCGGCGATACCGGTGATCGAAAGAGCGTAGCTACTTTTCAACAGGTTGCGGCAACCGACGGCCATGGCTATCGCGCTCGGTTCGGAGACAGCGCCGTGTTCTTCAAGGATCGCTGCGTCCACGCCAAGTTGCTCAACTTTCACATCATTGGCATAAGCGATGATGCCGCCCAGGAAGTAGTTCGACGAACCGCTTACCGACGTGATCAGCATACCGAGTTCTCCGCCGGTACAGGATTCCGCAACAACCAGCGTCTTGTCGTTGTCGGCCAACAGTTGTCCGACCACCGCTTCCAGGCTGTCATCATCACGTCCATAGATATAGCGGCCACAGG
The DNA here is from genome assembly GCA_965371755.1 of uncultured bacterium. GTDB lineage: Bacteria > Zixibacteria > MSB-5A5 > GN15 > FEB-12 > JAJRTA01. The sequence continues at coordinate 2,400 of CBDUZQ010000350.1, read as the reverse complement.
TCTCTTCCAGATGCCGAACCAGTCGCAGTACTTTGTCCCCGGCCGCCTCTGTGTTCTCTGCGGTGGCCATGATGCGCAGATCAACACCACTGTACGACGGCAGGTAAGCCAGTTTGACGCCGGGTTCGAGTTTGAGATCATGACTGATCTTATCGGCCAGCTTGGACTCATAGATACCGGTCGTGCGCAATTTCACGATCCGAGTCGCTTGCGATGTCTGAATCCCTCGAAGGTAGGGCATCACTTCATCGACCATGATCTGATCGGCCTCAAACGGCACCCCCGGCAGGGAGATGAAGATGCGCCCTTCCTCGGCGATGCACAGCCCTACCGCGGAACCATGTTTGTTGGGAAATAGCGTTGCTCCCTGGGGTAACAGCGCCTGATTCTGATTGATGGCCGGCATCTCGACGCCGCGCTTGGCAAAGCGCGCTCGGATGTCGTCAAGGATTTCCTGATGGAAGATGAGGTTGCGTTTGAACAAGTGGACGATCGCCTTCTTGGTGATGTCGTCATGAGTCGGCCCCAGACCGCCGGTTGTTATCACCAGGCGCGCCCGTTTGAGGGCCAGCCGGAAGGCCTCATCCATAGACTCCAGCGAGTCACCGACCGATGTCTGGTAACGCACGCTGAACCCGAGATCGGTCACGTAACGAGCGATCAGGGCGGCGTTGGTATTGACCGTGTGACCGGTAATCAACTCATCGCCGATGGTGATTATTTCGGTGTCCATGATGCAATATCGCCTTTGAGCGGACTCACCCTTGTCCTGACAGGTACTTCTCCAATCCGTAAATGATCAAATGGGTGGCGATGTTCGCCTGCACACCGGCGACAATGTCGTCCACTGTTATTCCCCAGCCACCGGGTAGCTTTTCCGACTGCGCCGCCGGCGGGATTTTGACGACATCGAAACCGCGAAATGCGAAAAAAGCAATCGCATAATTGGTCAGCGAATACGGCACGAACAATAACGTCACGAACATCCCGGCCCACTCATCGATTACGATCTTGCGCGCATCGTGGCCGAACATCTTCTCAGCCTCACCGGCACTCCACACCGACACCACGAAACAGACAACGACAACCGGCGCCAGCACCCACTGGTTGCCCGCTATGAGAAAGTATGCTATGAGCCAGGCCGGGATCGTTCCCCAGGTGCCGGGGTACGGCCAGCCATAACCGGAGTACAAACCAGTGGCGATCAGCCTGATGAGGGAGTTTTTCATGACGATCTTACTTTAGCATCGATTTGATCATAAAGAAATATTTAACAACATAGTCGATACCGGTCCACACCGTTATGACAGCAGCCCCCCAGAGCAACAGGTTGAAGTAGAAGTAGTGATCGAACTGAAAGAGTTGCAGAGCAGGACTGTTGAAATGTTCCAGTGTAGTTATCAGGCTGACGTATCCGATCACCCCGCCGACTACGGTAAGCTGCAGAAAGGTTTTGACCTTGGCCCACCAGGTGGGGGGGATGACCACACCGCGATATGCGGCCAGCAGCCTGAGGCCGGTGATGGCGAACTCGCGCCCGATGATCAGCATCACCGGCAGCGGCGAGACGTATTTCAGGGCGATAAACGATACCAACGCGCACGACACCAGGATTTTGTCGGCCAACGGATCCATGAACTTGCCAAAGCCGGTGATGATGCCGAACTTGCGCGCGTAGTACCCATCGGCCAGATCGGTGAGAGCCGCGATCACGAACAAGGCAAGGCCGATTAGCCGCATGTAGAAACTATCAAACAGAAAGAAATACATGAACACTGGTGCTATGACTATTCGCAACAGGGTGAGCTTGTTCGGTGTATTCATGGGTTGGTAATTTAGGGAAGGTCTCAGGAAGTGTCAACCGGAAACGGGCACCGTCAAGCGGTGTCTCTCACCGCTACGCGACGTCCTCTGAGCAGTAATGTTCACCTATGCCCGGCGGAGCGGGAGGGGGGTACAAATTGCGGCGGCCTGTGCTCAGAGCATTTCCCAGCCGGTCAGACAGACCATCGGCGCCGAGCCGGGGAGCTTTTTTGTGGCACGGCTTGCTTGAGACTACTACTGGCTCATAATCAGTTCAATCACGGAGCTGTCATCCGGGAGCAACTCCGCTTTCACCAGGCGCGGTATGAGTTCACGCCAACGGGCGTCCTGAGTGAAAATATCCTTGAATATCGGCAGGGCCCGTTCTGCCTCGCCGACACTGACCAACGTCACGGCCTGCCAGTAGCGTACTTCGAGGTTCCCGGGAGCAAGATCGGCGGCCATAGCGTATTCTTTCTCAGCCGTCTCGAAATCACCTACCTCGATGGCCAGATCGCCCTGGTCCATGTGGTCGTAGGCTCGTGCAATCCCGACCAGACGCCGCAACTCCGCCAACGGTTCCGGGGAGTCATCAAC
>CBDUZQ010000349.1:0-3002 GCA_965371755.1 uncultured bacterium | reverse complement strand
CGGTCGTCGTCGGTTACCCGTGAACCCTCGGCGGTTTTGAGAGGTTGGGTTTATGCTTAAGCAGGGAAACAATAGAATACGTTTCAGGTGGCTGATGGAGGGATTGTAGGTCGAACCCCCTGTGGTTTCGACATTCAGACTGATTGAAATGAACTAGCAACACCTCGTTATTGGATGGACCCGTCGGTCGATTACATTAGTAAAGACCGAAATCCGATGAACAGGAGGTTTGAGCGCTATGAATAACGGTAAGAGCAATACCAAAGGATCAGATATGAGAAGGTTAGTCGCCTTTCTGCTGATAGCGGCTTTCTGCGTAGCCTTTCTCTCACCACCGGCGTCTGCAACGCAATATGACCCCAGGTACGGGCCATTGGTGCACGTAGTCAACCATGCAAGCACACCCAGCGGTGATGACACGGGATGGAACGATCAGTTGTCCAAAACTGGTTGGGAAGGTAGGAGCCTCTTGGGTTGCTGCGATATCAGAGTAACTGCCCCCGCGCTATTCCTTTGGTTCTTCGACATGATGGATACGCCGGACTCGCCAAATCAGGGAAACGGGAATGACCGCCAAAGTCTTGACCACGACAGAAGAACTTCTCCGCAATAGGGATTACTCTGCAGCCCTGAGTTGCCTTGAGGCGGTGGACACGTCTCTGCTCTCGCGCCGAGACCTCGGCCTCTATTGCATACTGTTGACCGAAGCACGAGCCTTTGTCGGTAAGTATGAGAATGACCTCATCGATGAGGCCGTCGAAGTATTTCGGTATTCCTCGGAAACCAATCTGTTTGCACGGGCAAAGTTCGCGAGAGGGTGGCTTTACTCGCTTAAGGGCAAGCACCGTGAAGCTAAGCAGGAACTCCTTGAGGCATACGCAAACTATCTGAGATGCAATGACAAACAGAACGCTGCAAAGGCACTGAATCGGCTAGCTTACGGTGCTTTCAAGACCGGCGATATCCAAAGCGCGGTGGAGAACCTTGAAGACACGCTACGTATTTATCGAGAACTGAATGACCAATCCAGCCTCATTAGAGGGGCACATAATCTAGCAAGTGTGCTTTATAACTCCGGTTGGCTGAAAAGGTCGCAGGAGGTTTTCTCTGAGTATTCCCTAGCTGATCTCGAAGCGGAAGAGAAGCTCACACTTAATTACCACTACAATTCCGCCATCCCCTACGCGCTCAAAGGGGATATCAAAGAAGCCCGCAAGCGGATGGCTAAGTGCAAGCCGTATCTCGACACGTACAAACGTGAAAAAGCTATCTACTTCGAGAACCTCGGGCTGATCAATATCCTCGACGGCAAATACACCGCCGCCGAAAAAGCCCTGACCGAAGGTTTGGAACTCTCGCTTACGATTGCTCCTGAGTCGGCGTTGATTTCACAAAACAAGCGGCTGTTTGGTGACCTCTATATTGCTACCGAAAAGTACGACCTCGCCGAGAAGTATGCCACCGAGGCATTGGTAGTTGCCGAGAAGATCAACGAGCGTGTCGAGATCGCGGCCTGTTGGCGCGTCTTTGCGCAAGTGGCGCAGCATCGCGATGAAAACAAAGCCGCGCGTGAATGGTACGACAAAGCGATCGACCTGTTCAACCTGATCGGAACCCGTTACGAGTTGGCTGTCACGCGCTATCTGGCCGCTGCCTCCGGGCTGTACAACGCCAGCGAACGGATCGCCATGCTGTATATGGCGCGCGAGTATTTCGAGGCGGAAGAGGTTGCGCCGTGCATCGCTAAGGTCGCGGCGCAACTCAGCCAGCAGCCGCCGTTGCGTGCCAGGGTCGACAAGTCATCCGACGGTTGCCCGACGATCATCACCGTCAACAAAGAGATGAAAAAACTGCTTGATCTGGCTGAGCATGTGGCGCAGTCGGAGATGACTGTGTTCCTGACCGGCGATACCGGGACGGGTAAGGATCTGTTGGCGCGCTACATTCATTTTTGCAGCGGTCGCAAGGGGGAGTTTGTCACCGTCAACGCCGCCGCTATCCCCAACCCGATGATCGAGGCGGAACTGTTCGGGCACACCAAAGGCGCTTTCACCTCCGCCGACAAGGACCGCAAGGGTCTGATCGAACAGGCGGACAAGGGAACGTTTTACCTTAACGAGATCGCCGACGCCACGCCGGAGTTTCAGGCCAAGCTGTTGGAAGTGCTGGAGACCCGTCAAGTGCGCAGACTCGGCAGCAACAAGAGCAAGAAAGTCAACTTCCGTCTGATCGCCGCCACCAACCACGACCTCAAAGCGCGGATGCACGACGGCCACTTCCGGGTCGACTTGTACCATCGCCTTAATGAGATACCTCTGACGCTGCCGCCCTTGTCGGCTCGCACCGAAGACATCCCCCTGCTGGTTGAGTATTTCCTCACCGATGCCGGTTCCAAACCAAGCGGTGACGGTGACGCGCTGGAACGATTATCGGCGGCGCTGAGGTTGCAGGATTTCCCCGGCAACGTTCGCGAGTTACAGGCGCGGGTAGGGCATTTGGCTGTGGTCTCCAAGGGGAATATGGATCGCATGATCGAGTTAGCCCAACAGTCTGAATCCGACCGCGAGCGACTTCTCCACGCTCTCGAATCCTGCGACTGGAATCGTACCAGAGCGGCACGTATGTTGGGCCTGAGTGAATCGGCTGTACGTCGCCGTATTATCAAGTACGATCTGGCCCAACCTGTCTAAGAATAGCCCACGTTCTCGGGCTTGTTACTCCGCCATCCAATATCATCAACTCCGGCGGGGGCAGCGCGCCGACTACTTGCCGTCTTCAGCGAGCCGCGCCACACCGTCGAAAAACAGATCACCCGGCATGCGGCTGCGATCAAATGCCGACCAACCGAGGGCATGGGTCAACCGAGCCAGCGTTCGGTAAAACCTGTAACGAGCATCTATTGTTGTCAGTCGCGCCTGCAGGCTGTTGCGCTGGGCGTCCACCAGATCGATTAGCTTCTTCATTTCTTCGTTGACGGTGATAATCGTCGGACAACCGTCGGA
>CBDUZQ010000348.1:0-3015 GCA_965371755.1 uncultured bacterium | reverse complement strand
TATCCCATCCCCGAGGGGGCCTCAGGGCTCGCCTTCGATGGAACCTGGCTGTACTGCGGAATCTACGGCGCCAACGGAGGGGATGTGTACCAAATCGATCCGTCCGATGGCAGCTACTCGCTGGCCTTCACCGGCCCTCAGGACGATGCTTACGGCCTCACGTGGGACGGCACGTACTTCTGGACTACCCACCACCCCGGTGGCAGTTCAGACCCGGCCATCGCGCTTCAACTGGACGGTAGCGGAAGTCTGATATCACAGTTCAACCTTCCGGATCATTACATGTCAGGTATCTGCTACGATGCCGGCACCTTTTGGGCGTCCACCTACTATCCGGACCCGGCTACGATCTACCATGTGGACGCTACCGGCACCGTGCTCAAGCAGTTCACCGCACCGGATAACCAGCCGTGGGATTTGTGCCTTGAGAATAGTAATCTCTGGATGGCCGACTACTGGGGCGATGCGCTTTACATGATCGATACGGCCAGCGGCGCTGTGCTTGAAAGTCACGCGTCGGAAGGAGTCGATCCGTCCGGCATAGTGTGGGATGGACAGTACCTTTGGTACTGTGACAACGGCGTGGACTATACGAATGATTACCTGTACAAAATCAACCTGTCGGGCAGCGGCACTCCGGTTATCTACGTACCGATCGATAGCCACGAATATGGAGTGGTCACCGTGGGTGATTCGATAACCTGGAACGCCGTAGTGGAAAACATCGGCACCGCAGACCTGACGGTCACCGGCGTCGCGATCTCGGGCAGCACCGAATTGTACTGTGAAACGAGTTTTCCGTTCGTCATCGGTCCGGCCGGTCAGGATATCATTTCCCTGGCGTACGTTCCGGAATCTGTCGCTGGGCTCGACGCTACGGCCTCTGTGGAGTCAAGTGATCCGGTCAGTCCCAGCGTCGACATCACTCTCACCGGCAGCGCGGCCAATCCCGGCCCGGACATCTATTTGCCGGAGACCACCCACGACTACGGAATCGTGCGGAACAATGCCTACACTCGTTGGATGATGGCTATTCAAAATGTCGGCGACGAGGTCCTCACCATCGATGAGATAACATCCGACGACATGAGTTTCACCGTCGACGATCAAGTGGATCTGCCGATCGTCCTGGCGGTGCTGGAGACGACCGAAGTCGGTATCTGGTTTCATCCGGATATGGCCGTTCCTTACACTGCCGAGCTGTCAATCACCAGCAACGATCCCGACGAAGGGACCACCGTGGTGACGCTGCAGGGCAATGGATTGGCGCAGGATTGGCCGATGGGCGAACAATTGTGGACCTACCAGATCACCGGTGGTTACGACAACACCCCCAAAGCGATCACCGCCATCCCCGATGTTACCGGGGACTTCATCGCTGATGTAATCGTCTGTTCCGAGGACAACTACGTGCGGTGCTTCAATGGCAACTCTCACGGCACACCGGACCTGATTTGGGAACATGAGATATATGCCGGCTCGGTATATTCGCACAAGGGTGTCGGTACCATGGATGATATTAACGAAGACGGGTACAGCGAGGTCGTGGTCGGTTCGGCCTGGGGTGGGCGGCTCATTCGAGCGATATCAGGCAAGACCGGCGACGAGATATGGACCCATGACACCCATGAATACGGTGACGGCGGCTGGGTCTACCAGGTTGACTGCAGTTACGATTACAACAACGACGGTTCAGTTGACGTCCTGGCGGCGGTGGGCGACGATGCCTCCGACACCGGCCCCAAGCGGATTTACTGTCTCAATGGTCTCTCGGGCGTTTCGATTTGGGAGTGTCCGCTCGGAGGGACCGGCTTTGCCGTGATCGGTGTGGAGGATTACACGGGCGACGGTCAGGCAGACGTGGTGGCCGGGGCGTCCAACGCCGATGAGACTGTCGGCAAAGCGTTCGGCATTAACGGCGCCACCGGAGCTATCGAATGGGAATTCGTGACTTCCGGAAGCTCTGTCTGGGCCTTGGCGCAGACCGGCGATATCAGTGGTGACGGCTTCAAGGACGTGCTCGTCGGCGACTTCAGCTTCACTTCCGGTAATGTTTACGGAGTGGAGACCAAGGAGGGCACCGATCAGTTTGCAACGAGCGGTTTCGGAGCTATTATCGGGTTCGCCGTACTTGAAGATGTCAACGATGACGGCTACCCGGATGTTGTCCCCGCCCACGCGGGAACGTATATTAAGGCTGTAAGCGGATTAACCGGCGACATTCTCTGGACCCAGACTCCGGCGGACAAACCGTTCACAACTGCCAGGATCGCAGATGTTACCGGTGACGGCTTAGACGATGTGCTGGTGGGCACGCTTTACACCAGCAACTACTGCTATTTTGTGGGTGGTGCAGACGGCAAGATCTGGCACGAGCATAATTTCAATACACCTGTCGATGCCATTGCCGCTATCCCGGATATCGTTGGGGATGGATCATGGGAGATGGTAGCGGGCGGCCGTGACGGGACTCTCGCATGTTATTCGGGGGGGCTGGATGCACTCATGTACATCTGTGGCGACATCGATGGCGACGGCTCCGACCTGAACATTGCCGACCTGGTCTATCTGGTTGACTACATGTTCAACGGTGGTCCAGAGCCCCCCGTGATTGACGCGGCTAATGTTGACGGTCTCAACGGGATCGACATCGCTGATTTGGTGTACGTGGTCGACTACATGTTCAATGACGGCCCGGAGCCTTCTTGTCCGTAGATTCATCAATGTTCGTCGTCGACCCCGCGCCGTTGGTCGGGTGGGGGTGAGTTGATGGCACCCTTCGACTCCGCTCAGGGTGACAGTCCTGTGCAGTAGGTTGGTGGCCCACCGTTTACGGTGGGTTGTCAGGACCCCACCAGGACGGGTGGCCCACAGCTTGCTGTGGGAGTTCGCTGCGGTGTGGCGCCTTTCGACTCCGCTCACCCTTCGACTCCGCTCAGGGTGAAGTGGTGGGAAGCTCAGGGTCGCATAGTTCACCACATCGCTCTTCTCAAAGGCAGTCTCCGGCTACGCCGG
>CBDUZQ010000347.1:0-3026 GCA_965371755.1 uncultured bacterium | reverse complement strand
CCCGCAGCTTGTCATGTGTTTCAAGGATCGAGGCGCTATCGAGTGTGCGGTCTTGGTCGGGCTAAAAGAAAAGTGCATTTCGGTTGAGAAAGCGCTGGATTATTGCGGGCTTGGCAGAACCCTGGAATATGGTCTTACAGAAGAGAGATTTCAGAAAATCGTCAAGCACGCTGAGCAAGAGCGCGTTCAGAAACTACTGTTGTAGCCGACCCCCCCTTCAAAAACCCTTTACATCAGCCGATAATTCGGCTAAATTATGCGGCTTTAGAGGAATACGACCATGAAGTTTGACCTGCTGAAAGACGATTTCTCAATCCCCGCCGCCGAGGAAAAGATCCTGGCGTTCTGGGACACACGCAGTGTGTTTCATCAGTGTAATGAACTGGCCAAGGATAAGCCGCATTTCGTCTTCTACGAAGGGCCACCTACTGCCAACGGTGTGCCGGGTATTCACCATGTCATCTCGCGCACCATCAAGGACCTGATTTGCCGCTACAAGACGATGCAGGGATTCCGTGTCGACCGCAAGGGTGGCTGGGATACCCATGGTCTGCCGGTCGAGATCGAAGTCGAGAAGCAACTCAAGCTTGAAAACAAAGCCCAGATCATTGAATACGGAGTAGCCGAGTTCAACCAGAAGTGCAAAGAGTCCGTGTTCAAATATCTCGACCTCTGGAACAAGATCACCCGGCGCATGGGCTACTGGATCGATCTCGATGATGCCTACGTCACACTCACCAACGAGTACATCGAGTCGGTCTGGTGGATTCTCAAGAACTTCTTCGACCGCGACTTGATCTACAAAGGTTACAAGACCCTGCCCTTCTGTCCGCGTTGCGAAACCGGTCTGTCCAGCCACGAAGTGGCGCAGGGGTACCAGTTGATCAAAGACCCGTCGATTTTCGTGAAAGTCAAAGCGGCCGATGAGGACTTCAGCTACCTCGTCTGGACGACTACACCCTGGACGCTTCCGTCCAATGCCGCTCTTTGCATGCATCCCGGGGCCGATTACGTTTTGGTCGAGCATGAGGGCGAAAAACTGGTTTTGGCCGAAGCGCTCATGCAAAAAGTATTCGGCGAAGACAAAGAAGTGCTCAAGCGCTACAAGGGCGCCGATTTTCTAAAGCGTAAGTACACCCCGTTGTTTGACATATTTGCGGACAGAGCGGATAAGGCGTTCTATGTTATCAACGGTGACTTCGTTACCCTTGAGGATGGTACCGGTATCGTTCACATCGCCCCCGGCTTCGGAGCCGACGACTACGAGGCCGGACAGAAGTACAGCCTGCCGGTGTTACAGGCGATAGAGGCCAACGGCATTTTCAAAGAGTTCACCGGCAAATACGCCGGGATGTTCATCAAAGACGCCGATCCGATCATTATCAAAGACCTCAAAGCGGCCGGACGCTTGTTCAAGAAGGAGTTATACGAACATAACTATCCGTTCTGTTGGCGCTGTGATTCCCCGCTGGTGTATATCGCGCGCCAGTCATGGTATCTGAAAACGACACAGTTCAAGGATCAGTTGATCAAGAACAATAACGCTATCAACTGGCATCCTGATGAAATTCGTAGCGGTCGTATGCTCGACTGGCTCGAGAACAACGTCGATTGGGCGCTCTCGCGCGAGCGGTTCTGGGGAACACCTATCCCGATCTGGGTCTGCGATGACGACAAGTGTGGCAAGTTGCGCGCCGTTGGCTCCATCGAACAATTGCGCAAGGAAGCAAAAGAGTTGTCTGAACCGGTGGAACTGCACAAGCCGATGATGGACGAGGTCAAGCTCACGTGTGAATGCGGTTCGGAAATGACCCGCATCTCGGAAGTGCTCGACTGCTGGTTTGATGCCGGCTCCATGCCGTATGCCCAGTGGCACTACCCGTTCGAGAACGAAGATGAGTTCAAGATAAAGTACCCGGCCGATTTCATTAGCGAGGCGGTCGATCAGACACGTGGCTGGTTCTACTCTATGATAGCCATCTCGACCATCTTGTACGATCAGCCACCGTTTAAGAACAACGTGGTGATGGAGTTCATTCTGGACAAAAAGGGCAAGAAGATGTCCAAGCACAAGGGGAACGTTACCGATCCGTTCGAGACGATGGACCGATTCGGCGCCGACCCGACCCGCTGGTATCTTCTGGTCAACTCCGCCGTCTGGGTGCCGACCAAGTTCGACCCCGACGCCCTGGCCGAGATCGTGCGCAAATACTTCGACACTCTGCGCAACACCTACTCGTTCTTTGCTCTCTACGCCAATATCGATGAAATCGTCGACAAAGCGGCCGTAGCAGGTGTGTCGATCGAGACCTACCTTGACAAGAAGGCCGGTGAGCCTGATCGCTTTGACCGCTGGATCGTGTCGCGTTACCAGAGCCTGGTCAAAGATGTTGCCGGCAATCTTGATGGATACGAGATAACCAAACCGGTGCGCGCCATTCAGCATTTCGTGATCGAGGAGCTGTCCAACTGGTACGTGCGCAACAATCGTCGTCGTTTCTGGGCCACAGGTGATGACCCCGCCAAGATGCGCGCCTACCTCACCTTGTATCGCATCTTGCTTGGTGTCTGCAAGCTGACGGCCCCGGTGACGCCGTTCACTAGCGAGATGCTGTTCAAAGAACTGATGGGGTCAGACAAAGAGGCGCCGCTTTCGGTGCACATGACATCGTTTCCCAAGCCGGATGAAGCCCTGATCGATCCGTCGTTGGAAGAGACTATGGGAGTCGTAGAAAAGGTCGTTTCACTTGGACGTGCCGCTCGCTCACGCAAGAACCTCAAAGTGCGTCAGCCGCTGGCAGAGCTTCTGGTGAGCCTCCCGAACCAAATGAGTTTCGACAAATTGGAGGGGTTCCTCGATATCCTCAGAGACGAGTTGAACGTCAAGAAGGTCTCCGCCTCCGGTCGGCTCGATCAGTATGTCAGCTATTCGGCTAAGCTGAACTTCAAAGCGGCCGGTCCGAGGCTGGGCGGGGATGTGAAAAAAGCGGCCGAACTGCTGAGCCAATTGACCTCAGATCAGGTTC
>CBDUZQ010000346.1:0-3030 GCA_965371755.1 uncultured bacterium | reverse complement strand
CGGTATTTGGTGCTGTCAGGTGACTCGTCGGACTTTACCTGAACTTGTGGTGGCCGAGTCTACAGACTCGGCCACTCCCCCCACTGAATCTGAAGATTCAGCGGGCACAAGTGTGAGCGTGGATACGGGGCAGACGAGGACGTCTGCCGCCCACAATACTCCTTAGTCTGCCGTTCACATAGCTCGATCGGTAAGTCCTTGAACCACTGTCGGATCAAAAGGGCGTATGACATGTGGCGGGTCGGTGCGTAAGTCTTTGACAATCATTGCACTGGCGCCGACGCGAAAAAACTTTCACGGGGAGGTTGTCCCTGCCGCCATTTTTCCTTATCATATAACGCTATGACTGACAAGACCATCTGGGCACCGTGGCGAGCTGAGTTTGTTCTCGGGAAGAAAGAAAAAGGCTGCATCTTCTGCAAGCGGCTGAAGCGGAAGGATTCGGTAAAGAATCTGATTCTGTACCGTGGCAAGAGATCCTTCGTGATTCTCAACAAGTATCCTTACAACCCCGGGCATGCGATGGTGGTGCCAAAGCGCCATGTTGCTCATATCGAGAAACTGACAGCGGTGGAGGCGGCTGAGTTTTTCGAGGTGACGCGGTTGACGGTCAAGCTGATGAAGAAAGCGCTCAAGCCGCACTCCCTGAATATTGGCATGAACCTGGGGCGCTCTTCCGGCGCCGGCATCCCGGAGCATTTACACATGCACATCGTTCCGCGCTGGAACGGTGACACCAATTTCATGCCGGTGATCGGCCTGACCAAAATAGTCTCCGTTCCACTGGAGCCGATTTACGACGCCCTCAAGAAGGAGTTCGACAAGCTGTGAGCCCGCGCCGCAAGATGCCGACCAAAGCCGAACTGATACAGTTGCAGAAGCTGTACAAGACCGATGAGAAGATCGGTGAACGGCTGGGCGGCGTACCAGCCTATCTGGTGGCATATTGGCGGCGGAAGAAGAACGTTCCCAGACACTCGGTCCCCAAGTTCTCCGATAAGGAGATACGCAGCTTATGGGAGCGGTTCGGCGATGATGACCGCTGTGGTCTGGAGTTGGGGATTTCCAAAGCTGCCTTCTACAACTGGCGCCGCCGGTATGGGATTCGCGAAAAACCGGCCTTTCTGAAACTGGAGCAGTTGGAGTTCGACTTTCCTGGCCTTTCGACCGGTTCAAAGTCGACTTCGCTGTGGGGCAAGCAAACGCTGACGCAGAAAATCCTGGGCAGCTTAGTGAGACGCGAAAGTGTGGAGGTGGGTGAAACTCTCGAGGTGGAACCGGACCTGGTCGTGTGCGACGCGGACACGCATCGGGTAGTTGAGAAATTCCGTGAGCATGCCGGTGAACTGATGTTTAGCACCGACAGGATAGTCGTGACACTGGCGCACATCGGTAGTGACGATGGCAGATCGACGGCCGAACTCAACCGGACAGTCAGACAATTCGCCGAGCGTCACCGACTCCGCAACTGTCATGAACAAGCCCGGGGCTGTTCTCACCAAATCATGATTGAAGATGGCATGGTTCAGCCGGGGAGATTCTGTGTCGGTCTCACTGCTACCATGGCCGCACTTGGCGCTGTCAATAGCCTGGGTTGGCGCGTGGACACCGATACCCTGGCGGATGTTCTGGGGAGTGGTCGTTTGTCGGTGGCGGTACCATCGACGCTTCGCATAGATATCACCGGTCGGCGGTCGCGCGGTGTCTACGCCAAAGACGTGGCTCTGTCGATTGTGCAGCGGCTTACCGAAGAGGACACGTCCGGCAAAGTGATCGAATTCCACGGATCATCGGTGTCACAGATGAATGTCAGCGAGCGGTTCACTCTTTGCGGAATGTCTCCAACCACCGGTGCCGCCGGCGCCATTTGTGTCTTCGATTCTGCTACCCGCCGCTATCTGACGGGACGGGTGTCGACAACAATATCGCCAACCATCGCCGACAAGAATGCGGTTTATGAACAGCACTATCAGGTAAATATCGAACAGCTTCCTGCGCAGATTGCTCCTATCGGGCGATGGGACGAAATCAAGGCGGTCACTGAGCTTGAGACACTGCCGGTAAACCGCATTATCCTCGGCTCAGCGATCAACGGACGTTTTGACGATTTGCGGATCGCGGCCGACATTCTCAAAGGGAAGAAAATCAATCCCGACTGCAGCCTGCTGGTTTTCCCTGCCTCGCGCAACACCTATCTGGAGGCGCTCAAGAAGGGTTTGATACGCGTCCTGGCCGAAGCCGGCGCTACCATCATGCCGCCCGGTTGCGGCGGTCACGATCTTCCCGCGTGGGCTCAGCTCACCGATAGTGATCGATGTCTGACCACCGGCGACGGCGTCTGCGTCGGCCACAGCCTTCCCGAGAAGGCGGAGGTCTACCTTTGTTCACCGGCTACCGCTGCTGCTTCGGCTCTGAACGCCGCGGTAACCGACCCATCACGTTATGTCAAGTGACAGACTAAGCTGTTTTGAATCGCACATAGTATTCGACGACTGCGGCTATGAGGTTGTGAGAGTCGCAGGGTCTCCCGGTGTTATGAACAGGTGAGGAGCGATTGTCGGGCAAGGAACCACAGTTTTCGAGAAACGTCTCCGCCTCCGGGCTGGCCTACCTGGCTCGGATAATCATTTCGTTTCTGTTCGTGCCGTATATTACATGGGTGCTTGGCGATGCCCGCTACGGCGTATGGATCATAGTTTTCCAGACTATCAACTATTTCAATCTGCTCGATCTCGGGCTTACCTCGGCGATCACGCGGTACGTATCCAAATTCCTGGCTGAGAGGAATCACGCCGCGATCAGCCGCGTGCTCAATACTTCCACCCTGCTCTATTTTGTCATCGGCAGCGCCGTCGCCGGCGGTATCTATCTGTTTGCAACTCTGTTCTTTGGGTATTTTAGGATCGGCGATCCTGTCATGCTTGAGGAGGGACGACGCGCGCTGATGGTTCTGGGTGTTTTCATGGCCTTCAATTTCTACCTGCTGCCGTTCGGCAACAGCCTGGGCGCGTTCCATCGTTTCGATCTGGC
>CBDUZQ010000345.1:0-3033 GCA_965371755.1 uncultured bacterium | reverse complement strand
GTAGAATCGAAGTCGTACGGCGCTACCTGGCGCCAATGCTCAAGCGAGCGAAGGAAACTGTACTCGAACTCAAAGCCCATGTCGATCAACTTTTGCGGCACGATATGGGTGGGGGTGGCAGCCTTCTTGACTCTTACCGGGTGGACCGGGTTCATGGAACCGGCAATGGCTTGCACCAACTTAGAGGTGGGCAACAGCAACCACAGAGGTACCGGCAACACCAACGCCTTGCAGTGCAAATATTTTTTCACAGTATTGACCAACTCACACAACGGCTGCGTCGGCGACTCTGCGTAATTGTAAATAACGTGCTCTTCCCCGCTATCCATCAGGAAGTCGATGCCGGCCAGGAAACCATAAATGTAGCCGTACGATTTGTAAATTGACGGCTTACCGGGAAAAGCGAAGTACCCTTTCTTAATGGCCTGGATCATACGCATGATATTGCCGGGATCGTCCGGCCCATAGAGCACACCCGGTCTGGATATCAACAGCCGACGACCATTGCCCGCGCCGCGCCACTGCTGATGAATGACCTCGGCGGGATATTTGGAGCCTCCGTAGGCTGTGATTGGACGAATCGGTGCACTCTCATCGGTAGCGCCGACGGTAGGACCATAGACGGAGATGCTGCTGGTGAAGTATATGTTGTCACAGCCGATCACCTCAGCGTAGTCACAAACGTTGGCCGCCCCCGGAAGATTGGTTTCGTAGTATTCATAGGGAGCATGTCCGGGCTCGCGGTGTACCGCAGCCAGGTTGAATATCCAATCCGGAGAAGTGGGTACCAGTGCGATTTCAATCGGCCGCCGGACATCGGTGATGGAAGTGGTAATTCCGGGCGTTCCCTCCAGGGTGGATCGTTGGATATCGGCAATGTGTACGTGGGTGAACCTTCCGCTGTTTAGAAAGTGTCTGGCCAGGTGAGTGCCGACATAGCCGGCGCCGCCGAATATCACGCAACAGTTCATGCTCGTCCTCTATTTCCAGTACTGTTTGTTCATGCTCAATCGGGGCCGCAACCTCGCCGGTAGTTTGTGCTGCATATTGCCCAGCTTGTACCCGACCAACTTGAGTCCGGTGCGCAGCAGCGCCGAGGGAATCAGCGCCGGATTGGTCCGTAACAAGTGCATTAATTCTGATCGGACGAATCTGAACCCTTCGCCACCGGCCTGGCCGAAGGAATCACGAATCCATTTTTCCCCGGCGTGAAAGACACCAATGTCGAAATAGCGCCGAAACTCCTGGAGAGGGCCGTAGCGGTGCGAGTGGTAGACGGTAGCAGCAGCGCAGTAGGCTATTTTCCACCCGGCCTGGATCAACCTTGAGGCTGCCCAGGCGTCCTCGTTCTGAATCAGGTGACTTGGGAAACCACCGATTTCCAACAGCGCCGAGCGACGCCATACGGCGAACGAGTTCGACAGAAAACTCGTCTTGATCCCGTAGTGGTCGATGTCACTGCGTTCGCGCAAATGCGGCGTTGTTGGATAGTTGAACAACCTTGCATGTGCCTCGATCGGTGAGCTTTCCGGCCGCGGCAGTTGCCGCCCATAAGCGGCCCCCACGCGCGGGTCCCTCATCGCTTTCAACAGGGTCTCCAGCGAGGTTGGCGAATTCAGAATAGCGTCCTGGGTCATGAAGATAATCAACTCACAATCGTCCATCTGCCCGACGGCCAGTTGACGAGTGCCACCATGGTTGAATTCATTGCGACTGATCTGAATTAGGTCGAATCCCGATTCCTCGGCCAGTTCCATCGTGCGATCGGTTGATGATGAGTCGATCAACAGCAGCCGCCGGGGCTGCACGGTCTGCGTTCTGAGAGCGGCCAGCCAGTCGATGAAGCAATCGCCGGCATTCAAAGTAGGAACTACCAGAGCCGCGTCGCGATTAACTGATAGCCCCCCGTCATCTCGATACGAACTCTTCCTAGATTTCCACGATGACCGCGCCATTGAGGCGCCGGCCGGTTCAGTACTGCTCAAAGTGCCAGCCATCGTCGCTCCCTATACTGTTGCCCGAACCTCCAGTTGGCTCGAACATCTGCCCAGCCCTGATAGTATTGCCCTTATCCATGTTCAATCGGTTGTTTAGTGCCAATTCCTGAGGCTGGTGATCTATCTGACCGCCTTACCAGGTTTAGCAGTCGCGATTGTTGGCCAGGCCGTGACCTGTCGTCAGAGCCTCCCCCGACGTCAGAGTCATTGTCTATGCCGGCCATACCCTGCCGCCACAAGTCGCGGACAAACAGCCAGGATATAACCACCAGGAAGGCCAGGCAGCCGGCCAACAGAGTGGTAAGGGTGCGTCTCGGCCCCGATTTCTTGGTCGGCAGTGAAGGTTCGTCCAGTACGCGAACAATCGGTATGTCTTTCTGAACCTCAAGTCGCGCCAGTTCGAGTTGTTGAAATAGTAGCAGGTATGTCTTGGCCTGTAGTTCCACCTCACGCCTCAGTCGCGCCAGTTCGGTCTGGAGTTGTGGATCACTAGAAGTCGTCCAGTTGCGGTTGACCTTCATAAACTGCTGCAAACTATCTTCGGCCTGCGTCAGTTCGATTGATCTCAGCGCACGTTGGTCGGTGAGATAGGTTTCGTTTTCGCGGGCCTGCGAACGACGTTTGACTCTGAGATACGTTTCCAACTGGGACAGATACTCTTCTAGTATAGCTTGCGAGAGCTTGGGGTCCGTGGTTTCAACGCCCATTCGGATAATGCCCAATTTCTTGTCTTCGCCGACCGACGTAATTTCTGACAGCGCTAAGCGCAACTCGGTTGGATCATCGGTAGCGAAGTACTCCGGCAATTGGATGGCACGATGGTCACCCCCGGACATAATCTCATATTGCTTCTTGAGAACTCCATCACACACGAGGTCCGACCGGAGGATGCTCGGATAGAGGGCCGACGAGTTATCATCGGCGGACGCCAAACTGCCGACGCCTAATTGACCGGCGATGTCCATAAGACCGGATAGTCTGTCGCGTGATCCCGAGGGCAGGATTGAAGCATGAGAACTATACCGGTTGGACGTGA
>CBDUZQ010000344.1:0-3057 GCA_965371755.1 uncultured bacterium | reverse complement strand
GAAGATATGGGCGACAAATTCCTTCGCGCCGGTTACAGCGCCAATGCCGATCTGGTAATATCGAAACGCGAGGACATTCTGATCGTACCTGAGCGGCTGGTCACTATCAAAGATTCCGCAGCTACCGTCGAGATTCAGGACACGCTGGGCGTTGTGACCACGCGCGACGTGACTCTGGGTCTCTCCGACGGTATCAACATCGAAATCGTCGAAGGGGTCGACGAGGGTGAGTTGATCGTCGAACGTCCGCCCCGGGAAATAACCGCCGACTAACAGCTTTCAGGTAATTGGTGATGGTACCACTTCTTTCGTTCAAACAGTTCCTCAACGACATGCGCCGTCAGAAGCTGCGGACGCTGATGACGACCTTTGGGATCTTCTGGGGGACCTGCGCCATCGTCCTGTTGTTTGCTTTTGGCAAGGGCATTACCGAGGCCCAACTGAAATCCCAGAGGGGTCTGGGGGAGAATATCGCCATCTTCTGGCCTGGTATCACTTCAAAGGAATTCAAAGGTCTGCCCAAGGGCCGGCGGGTTCGTTTCACCGAAGATGATATCGCGATGATCAAGGCCCGTGCGACCAC
Source organism: uncultured bacterium (assembly GCA_965371755.1). Classification (GTDB taxonomy): domain Bacteria; phylum Zixibacteria; class MSB-5A5; order GN15; family FEB-12; genus JAJRTA01. Next base: position 2,474 of record CBDUZQ010000344.1, on the reverse strand, counting down.
CGTGTCGCGGATTTCTCCTGAATATTCACGCTGGAGCGTGACCATGAAACGCGGGAGGAAGACTTACAATCAACAGGTCATCGGAATCTGGCCGGAGTTCGGCGAGATGCGCAACATCATTCCCGATGTCGGTTCGCGCTTCATCAACGATCTGGACATCGCCGGGAGACGAAGGGTCATCTTTATCGGTGACCGTCTGAAGGAAGATCTCTTTGGAAGTGAGCCGGCGGTCGGAGAGACGATCCTGCTTGATGGTGTGCCGTTTACGGTTATTGGCGTCATGAAAGAGAAGAAGCAGGACAGTTCCTACTCCGGTCGGGATAACCGCAAGGGGTTTATCCCGTCGTCGACATTCAAAACTATGTACTCCGCTCGGCGACTGAACGACTTCGTGGTGCAGTGCAAGCCGGAATTGACCATGACACAGACCAAAGATGAGATATACGGTCTTCTCGGCGGCCGCTACAAATTCGACCCGACCGACACCGAAGCGCTCTCGGTCTGGGATACTACTGAAGGGTTTGCATTCCTCAAGACTTTCTTTATGGCCTTCAGCGCTTTCCTAGTTGGTATCGGTATCGCGACGCTTATTACCGGCGGTATAGGTGTCACCAACATTATGAACGTCGTGCTGGAGGAACGAACCAAAGAGATCGGTATCAAGATGGCTCTGGGCGCCAGGAAAAGCCTGATCCTCAGTCAGTTCGTGGTAGAGACACTTATGATAACGGCGGTGGGTGGACTCTCCGGATTTCTGTTCGCCTATCTGATCGTAAGTATCTTCCCATATCTGAATCTGGATGATTTTATTGGAGTACCGACGATCGATACTTCCATTGGGCTGCTGGCTGTTGTCCTGATCGGAATTGTCGGATTCACCGCCGGTATTTTCCCGGCCCGACGCGCCGCGAACCTGCAACCGGTACAGGCTTTGAAACTGTTTTAGGTCAGTATGAACCTCGCGACTATTTACAACATCTTCATTCGCGATTTTCGCAAACAGAAAAAACGCATCACGCTCACCCTGGTGGCGCTTGCCTGGGGGACTATCTCCATCATGCTGCTATTGGGCTTCGGTGAGGGGTTGCACCAGCAGTTGTCGATCAATCGCAAGGGCATGGGCGAGGGTATCGTCATACTATGGGCGGGGTCGACCAGTCTTCCCTACAAGGGACTGCCCAAGGGGCGGGAATTGTACTTCACCGCGGACGACATTAACTATCTGAAAGCGTCAATGCCGGAACTGGCCGAGGTGGGCGGTGAATACTCACGCTGGGGCGTCGAGGTCAGGTGCGGCAACACGGTGGTTAGTGAGCATGTCACCGGGATTACGCCCAACTATAAAACGATACGCAACCACATCCCCGAGATGGGCAGTCGCATGATCAATGAACTCGATATGCAGCAGAGGCGGCGGGTTGCGTTTCTTGGTGATGAACTGAAAAGCCGTTTGTTCGGTGATGAAGATGCCGTTGGTAAACAGATTTTCATTCGCGGCATGCCGTTCACGGTGGTTGGCGTCATGCAGCACAAAATACAGATGAACAGCTACGGCGGGGACGATCAGAATAAACTTTCCATTCCGCTCACGACCTTCGAGGCGGTATTCGGGCACCGTTACTTGAATAATATTCTCTACGTGCCGAAGGACCTCAACAACATGGAGGCAATTGAGCGCCGCCTCTGGGAAGTGTTCGGTGCGAAGATGCGTTTCGATCCCGACGACGACCGCGCTATCTCGGTATGGGACACGGTCGACAGCAGCCGCGAGTTCAACAATATACTGATCGGTATCAAGCTGTTTTTGGGGATCATCGGCGGCCTGACGCTGTTGATCGCAGGAGTCGGTGTGGCTAACATTATGTATGTGTCTATCAAAGAGCGCACGCGAGAGATCGGCATCAAGATGGCCGTCGGCGGGCGCAAGTCATACATCCTGGCTCAGTTCTTGATAGAAGCGTTTATCATAACTTTTGTCGGCGGTTTTGGCGGCATGGCCGTCAGCTACATCCTGACCGAGGGTTTCCAACGAATACCGATTGAATCCGACGTGCTTGATTTTATGGGTAGGCCCACCATTTCGCTCGAGATCGGGCTGGTCGTTATCGGTATCCTGGGCATCATGGGTTTGGTGTCGGGGTTGTTCCCGGCCATGAAAGCAGCCTCGGTCAGCCCGGTGGAGTCTTTGCGTTATGAATAAGTTGTTGTGTATACGGGTAGTTTAGACGGAGCCAATCGATGATAGAAATGAAAGAACTCAGGAAGGCTTACACAACCGGCAAGGTTGAGTTCGAGGCCATCAAAGGCATCGACCTGTCGATTAAGCACGGTGAAATGGTAGCTGTGGTAGGGCCATCCGGCTCCGGCAAGTCGACGCTGATGAATATCATCGGTTGTCTCGATGTCCCCACCTCCGGCGAGTACCGACTTGAAAACGATCCGGTCAACGTAATGACATCCAACCAACTGGCTGA
>CBDUZQ010000343.1:0-3072 GCA_965371755.1 uncultured bacterium | reverse complement strand
TATCGTTTCGGAGAGGTGGCTGAGCGGTTGAAAGCGCTGGTCTCGAAAACCAGTGTACCTTCGGGTACCCAGGGTTCGAATCCCTGCCTCTCCGCTTTTTGATGGATACAAATTGGCAGACAGCTACAGCGGGATTGAGATGCACTCTGGAAACCCAGGGCAAGCCCTGGGCCATCCGGCCACCCGGCGTCTCGTTGTTACGATTACAACTGTCGGATCCCGGAGGTGGTATGGGAGAAGATCAGGAATTGTCCGGCCTCAGGCGCTACCTACGTCTTAAGGCAATCAACCTGGTAATGCAACTGTAATAGAAAAACCCCGCCCAACTCGCCAAACCAACGGTGGTCATGGCAGCATGACGGTTGTATCCGGTGGCGATCTGAAGATCATACAAGTGATCGTAACCCCAGACAACTAACAGAGCAAAGACGGCAGCTCCGGCGCTACCAACCAGCCAGAACAGAATTTTCCGGCGCGGCGTACGTAAGGGTCTTAATATAGTCGGCGGAGGAATGAGGTTACCTTTGAGCATATACAAGAGCAGCACCACAACCCCCGCAAAAGTGCTTAGATGCTGTATGAAGCGACACAACGGTTGGGAGATGCCGAACAGCGTGAACGTCTCCTTGAGAATCGGAAACATCCAGGCGATTTCCCCGGTATCGTGCGTGAGTGAATCCCAGAAGAAATGACTTAGCGCTCCGACGAGCACTGATGTTACCAGCACCACCCACGCTCTCGGGCTGTGTACTCGGAACTGATGATCGGCCAAACCCGAAAGGTGGCGATCCAACGGCCAAGGGAGATTATGGATCACCGGCTGTTTGAACAACCAATGAAAGGCGAACGAAAAGGCTATTCCGGCCGGCAAGCAAAAGACAAACAGCCCCAGCCAGGAATGACTCACGCCGCGGTAGCTGGTTTGCATCATCAGAAAGTAAAGCAGGTCCGGCGACATGGCGCCCGCCATCAAACCGGTCAGTGAAAACCAATGTGGCTTGAGCTGTTTTAGCGGCAGAACAATCGCCGGATGAGAGATAGTAAACGGCATTGACTCTTATAAGCGGACACGGGGGCATGGTTCGCAAGGTTGAACTGGCCCTGTACGCAAGGTGGAGATCAAAGAAGTCTGCCCGATGGGCCGCCGGATTCGCGCCGCCGGTGGATAGTTTCGATGAGTTGATTCAAGCTCGCTCTGTTGTCCCCCTCCCATGAAAGCGCCACAGCGCCGCGCCGCAGGAAATAGCGGCTGGCCTCGTCGTTGTCGTTCTCTCCGGAAAGAGCCACGTACAGAGGACAGCCTAGTTTCAAAGCCGCTTTACCGGTCTCATAAGTCCCGCCCGATGTCGCTGGTTCGACGATTATCGCAGCGTCAACCAGGCCAATGATGGTTTTATTACGCTGCATGGCGTTCCACGTAGACCACGGTGACAAGGGATGAAACTCCGAAATCACCCGGAGCCTGTCATCGGTCGCGGCGGCATCCAGAAGGTCGGTCATATTGAAACGCATAACGCCGGTTGGCAGCACCAACGTGGTAGCACCACCGGCTTCAACGGCCGAGCTGTGTGCCGCCTGGTCGACTCCGGGCGCATACCCGCTTACTATGTTTATCCCCTGTTGGGCCAGTTGAGCGGCAAGATCGCTTGTGGTGTTACTACCTTGTTGAGAAACCCGGCGTGACCCACAGATGGCCGCGGCCGGTTGCTCCCACAAATCTGTATCTCCATGTACGAAGAGCACCGGCGGCGATGTTTCCCCTAACATGTCGATCAGACGGGATGGATAACCCGCACGACCCAGCACCAACATCCTGATACTCTGCTCCTCAAGCTCCTGGCGCAATCGCTCGGCCTCCTCGAAATCCGTCCCGATGCGGGCGGCGAAATTGCCGGGAAGTTTGCAGCGCTGGAACAACTCGGCCGAGTCAGCGCTGAACAAATCCTCCAACTCGCGCTCTTCCGATGACAAAACACACAGCAGGCGCGCCAACGTCCGCGCTCCCACCCCCTCCGTCTGCATCAACTGCAGGATAATAGTCTCGTGGTTCATAGGTTATCCGTATCTCGCCGGGACTTAACACAGACCATACCGATCACCGCCGTCGCCCCCAGGGATTTGAGATACCCGGCGTACGACCATAAGGTAGCGCCCGATTGATAGAGGTCGTCAATCACAACTACCGTTCGATCTGTCACCGGATGTGAGAGCCTTATGGCGTTTGAATGTTGCAGGCTCCGCCATGCGGCGATCTTGTCCGGCAACGCCAGCCTCTTCAGGTCCGGCTTGCTAACCATCAGTGTGGGGCGTACAACTGTCGGCGGCGGGTCATGGGTTGCCCTCGATATCAGAACATTTCCCACCGCCCGGACCAGTTCTCTTGGCAAGTCAAACTGCTTGCTCATTCCCGGCGGGATGTAAGAAAGCGTGACCTCTCCGAGCGCAAACGACTGACCGACGCGATCCAGCAAAGCCACCATGTGCCTGGCGAGTACGGTCACCGCCCGCTGTGATTCCTCGTACTTCGCCCGATACTCCAGTTGACCGATCGGGGTCCGTTTGTATTCCGACATCTCCTCAGGCGGCTCCGCGTTGTAGTCGAGAGCCACACACCAGTCGAGCTCGTCTGAGAAACACGATCTCAAACGACTGGTGAGACCGAGGATGACGAACCGTCTGAAGTCACTTATGAATCGTTCCACCACAGCGATATCATCTGTCGTAAGATCATCGAAGCAGATTCTCTGCCCGGCATGATCGGGCGCACGGTGAAAGTCTCCGTCGGATTTCTCCATCACCGCCGGCTCTTGTTGAGCAAACAGCCGCGCATAGAAATCCGGCAGTATCAATTCCCACCCGCCGGAGCCCATCTGATTGAATCGATACCATTCCAGCCGATTGCGGCTGCATGTGGGTTCGATAGTCATTGCCTCTCCTTATGGACACTTCCTGTTTTGGCCCACCATACGCGCATCACTCTGTCATAATAATGATGGCAGCCCGCTTGTCAATCACCTTACGCCGCAATCGGGATGTCATTCACTCCCAGAGAGGCAATCACTGTGGATGACA
>CBDUZQ010000342.1:0-3074 GCA_965371755.1 uncultured bacterium | reverse complement strand
CGGCCTATGGTGATTTCGCACCGGACCCGTCGTTCGGTACGCATTTCTTTCACAACCTGACCTCGTTTCGGATCGGCTACATGACCATCAATGCCGCCGGCGGTAACGGCTTTATCGAGTGGGACTGGTTCTCATCGCAACCGATTTCCGATGAAACGGAGTTCGTGCGACACGTTGCGCTGCCGGAGCCTCTGGAGGTTCGCATCGACGGCCACTCCGGCGCGGGGTTGATCCTGAAACCGTAGGGGAAGTTCACATCCTCTTAGTAGGTCAGTCCGCCGCGGCGGATCGTGATCCTGACATCCGTATTTCGTCAGACACACACCGGTACCCCGCCTTGAGAAAGCCACAGGTGGGTTCTTCTGACTGTCACCCCCGCGCAGCCGGGTACGAGACCCTTCGACTCCGCTCAGGGTGAGGTCCTATTGTATGCTTAATTCACATCTCCTTAGTAGGTCAGGAGCCCTGCGCTCCTGACGATACGCGTCAGGTTCCAAGGAACCTGACCTACAGATTTCTTTTCCTCTTGAGAGGGGTGGCCGAAGGCCGAGGTGTGTTCCGAAAACCGTCAGGCCACTCGCTTGAATCGCCACAGCGCAAAGAACGTCAGCGCCACAACCACGATCGGAATCACGAAATACATCATCTGGACATTGATCACGTTTTGATGCACGAAGACCGGCAGGTAGCGCAGGAAGGCGTCGAACACAATCATGGCGGACAAGATTAGCACAAAACGGCGGGAGGCAAACCCGGACGCCAGAGCGTAACCGATGAGGGCGCCGGAAGTAGTGTGGAACAGAATCATGAAACCGCGCTCCAGAAGATGCCATGAAAATAGTTCGACGTTCATGGCCAGCATGGCGAGGTGGCAGCCTTCGACTATGCCGAACGCGCCGCCACAGACCGCGCCGATGATCACCAGGCGATCAGTGCGTAGTTTTGCCATAATTCCAAACAGCAGTATCACAGCAACTTTGAGAATCTGATGGATGACTCCGGCGGTCAGAGCCGGGAAGATACCCCAGAAATAGGGCGAATCTCCTGCGGCAATGCCGGGAATGAGCAGATGTTCGACGAGGTACATCTGCAGTGGCATCTGAGTCACGATGACCGGCAAGTATACAACCCCACCGGCGAGAAAGGCCAACCAGGTGACCGGTCGACGGTAGGCGCGGCCTGCGAAGAACACAAGCGAGAATAGTCCCAGGATCAGGTAGGCCGTGAACACAGGCAAGCGTGCGACGAAACCCCCAAGGGCATGATCGGTTTCTTCAGGGGCGCCGACATCGAACACACGCACGATATCGAGATAAGCCTTCAACTGTTGACCGGGGATCTCCACCTTGACCAGACGTTTGTCCGGTGTGAAATAAAAGGCCTGTCGTTGCGGCTGCGAATAGACTATCACAAAAGTGGAGTCGAACGTACCCTTATACACCTGCTTGTTAACGAACATATTGACGGTCGCTTCGACATACTGCTTTTGCATGATCTGCGGCACAAACATCGTATCGCCGATAGTATCCCCCACTTTGAAATCACGCATGGCCAGAAACAGTTCGTGCATGTCCAGAAGGTGGATATCGGCAGCAAAACCGTCGGCGCTGAAATGGTATTGCCGGTCTGTCTCCCGCCCGCCCTGCTCGACGTAACCGCGCAGAGTGTCACCATCGCGTTTCAGTTCCAGACGCGACGTCTGATCTCCGGTTTTAATTCGCAAGTCGCTGCCGAGATAGGTACCGTCGGCGGCCACGAACTGTCTGCCCTCGACATCGATTGTTACGTCGGAGCCAGACCTCGTGTAGTCCAATCCCAGCCGCTGTTCGATTATATACGCCTCGACGCCGTTGATACTGGTCCGTCCCTTCACTGTTGAAAACAGCCGGCCGATTGTGGAATCCTTGACCACGAATGTCCACATCCGCAACTGGCCGTCGGGACGGAAATCCTCCAACGATGCCGCACCGGAAACTGACCGCTGCGCCTGGAGTGGCCCACCGAGACAAGCAAGGATAGCGATTAGGATCAGAGTTACTCTCATAGTAGCTGTGAAATTACAGATCGGTCCCACCGTGTCAACTCAAAAACGGGGACAAGTCTTGGAATCATCCGTCGGTTGCAGCGAATGGGCTCATCTCGGTTAACAGTTCGCTGGTTATTTTGAACGTTATCTTCGATGCTTCCTCGAGAAAGCATATGAATTCGGCAGCGGCGCCATCTCCGGCCCCATCTGAGATCACACGGATAATCACAAAGGGCACTTGGTTCATCTGACACACCTGACCAACCGCGCCACCTTCCATCTCCGCGGCAACAGCACCGAACTCTCGCTGCAACCAGCGTATCCTTTGCGGATCCGAGATGAACGAATCACCAGTAGCTATGGTGCCAACTACCATCTGTCCCGCCGCTGTATCGACTTCGCCGATACGATCATAGGCATCGGTGACAGCCTTCACCAATTTCGGGTCAGCCTCAATCAGTCGGGTGACATCGGGTATTTCGCCGTGGCGTCGTCCGAAGGCGGTAAGGTCAATGTCGTGCTGCACCACAAAATTCGAGACCACCAGGTCGCCGCGTTTGAGATGCGGCACCAGACTGCCGGCCAGACCGGTGAAAACCACAGCTTCCACTCCGAAGCGGTCAATCATCAATTGTGTAGCCATGGCGGCGTTGACTTTCCCCACGCCACAGCGAAGCAGGATCACTTTCTGATCATCCAACTCGCCCAGGTGAAAATCAAGGCCGGCATGTCTAACAACCTGATCCACGCGGTGGTTTTCCTTGAATAGCAGTAGTTCTTCTTCCAGCGCACTTATTAGACCGAACATGGTACCCCACGACTAACGATGTTTATTCAATATATCAATTATCGGTAACTTGAGCCAGAACTCAATGACCTGGTCGTCGCCCGATGATTACCAGGTCGCGCGACGACCGTCCGAATCGTTTCTTCAGGTAAAGGTCACCAAACTTGTGAATCCCGGCGAAGCCGGCTTGAGCCACCCCTCGGCTCACGACGTCCACATTATAGTTGTCAGACTCATGCCGGAATATCTCGTAGCCCGGCG
>CBDUZQ010000341.1:0-3096 GCA_965371755.1 uncultured bacterium | reverse complement strand
TCTGGCAACCGATGTCGGCCACGCCCCAACTGTGGTTGATCACATCCGGCACGTCATCGATACTGTTGGCGTCGCCGTCCGGATTGGCCGCCCATTCAAAAGCATCGATAATCGACGTCCCGGTGACATCAATCACCGCCGCCGAGATCCACTGGGCGTCGGGCGCCACGCCGGTGGTGGTGTCGGTGATATCATCGCGCCCAACCATTATGCCCATCGTGTGCGTACCGTGGGGGGGGTTACATTGGCTGTAGCCGCAATCAGGGATGGTGCGCGGAAACTGTTGGCCGTCGTAGCGCGGATCGAACCAGGCGGCGGCATAGTTGCCGTCGTTCCCCTTCCAACTTCCTGAAAGCGCCGGATGGTCACCATCGACACCGGTATCAAACGAACAAACTAACCGACCTTCGCCGGTGTAGCCTGCCGCCCAGGCATCGTCGGCATTGATAAACTCCAGATGTTCGCTCACTCCGGCCGACAGGGTGCTGGTGGCGTCGGATTTGTCCGGTACGATGGCGGTGAGTCGGGGCACGGCGTAGATCATGTCGACATCACCGCGCTGCGCCAGATCGGCAATGGCGCCCGCTTCGATATCCACTTCGATCACGTTCACCAGCCAGTGCTGCTTGATCTGCTGCGCCCGGCCAGCCGCCTCATGTTGGTTGAGCGCTTCGATCAAAGCCTGTTGAGACTCAGCGCTGTTCTGTTGCAACTGTGTCATGACCGTTTGATAGCGTCCCTTGCGGGTGGCCTGGTCGACGGCTGCGGCCTTCAAGGGCCGGTCCGCTAAATCAGATCGCAGGACGACCCAGACCGACAGCTTCTGGTCGGACGGGTTGGATGATATTCGCTCCAGCAGATTATCTGCTATTTGTCCAGCCGAAACGGGCGGAACCAGAGTCAGGGCGAAAAGTACACAGATTGTCAAACGGCCAAGCGTTCTCATTCATTTTCTCCTAAAAACAGGACGTATACCGCCATCCGAATATCCATTACGAGCGAAAACCATGCCGCTGGAGAACCTGACTCTCTTCGGCTATCGCCTTAACATACAGACGGTTACGGGTGAGCGCCGTGACCGCCTGGAGTTTGACGGTTCTCTCGGTCAGATAATAGGCAATGGCTTTCATCTTTGCCGTCAACGAGCCGCCCGGTTTTGGCAGGCCCGTCACCTGCACGTCGGCGATAAAATCTTTCAGAACTTCCATGTTCACCCTATAATAAAGGGTGACAGCCTATTTGTAAACAGTTACGCCGGAATTACCACTATGGTTTCGGCCCGGAGAATCTCTGGAGAACAAAACAATGAATGACCAATTCGCCCAATTCAGCCGGACTCAACTCGAGGACATTCTTGCAGATTTCGCCAAGAACTGGCTGGCTCATGACGGCCTCTGGTTTCAGGCAGTGGAGCGCCAGTTCGGTTTGGAGAAAGCGATCGAGCTTGACACCGAAGCCTGGAAACGCTTTACGACCATCGAAGCCAAGCGCATAATGAAGCGACACGGTATCGCTGAGCGTAGCGGCCTTGACGGCCTGAAGAAGGCGCTTGGTCTGAGGATGTACGCGCTGGTAAATGAGCAGACGATTCGAAATGAGTCGGACGATTCGTTTGAGTTCTACATGATAAACTGTCGTGTGCAGTCGGCACGCCGACGCAGGGAGTTGCCGTTGTTCCCTTGTAAGTCGGTCGGGCTGGTGGAGTACGCCGGATTTGCGGAGGCTATCGATCCGCGAATCAAAACTGAGTGCATCGGATGTCCGCCTGATGACCAGGCCGGCGATGAATACTACTGCGGCTGGCGGTTCTCGATGGTTTGAGCGGAGTGTCTGTTCTGTGGTAGGCGTACGGGTTCTCGTAGGGCAGGATCCCTGCGATCCTGCCGAAACGTCATCCTGAGCATTCCCCCGACGTCATCCTGAGCGGAGTCGAAGGGTGGCGTGCCTTGTGCACCGACATGATCAAAGATCGATGATCTACCACAAGTCAGCCGGAAAGGTGACGGCTATTTTCACATTGCTCTGGGGCGTGATGCTTACGGTATAGGTGGCGGTGTCGTTGTCAGGTGTGTAAATAACGCTCAGCCTCTGATTGCCGATAGGGACACTACTGAATGAGAAACTGCCATCAGCGGTCGGACTGGTAATGCTGGTAGTGATGTTGCCGCTGCCGTCTGGATAGGTCAGCCGTATCACCAAAGAATCACGATAGATCGCCCCCGGCATTTCGTCGTCGGCATCGACAATATGCCCTTGCACGCTGTTGCCCAACAGCGCCGAGGAGGATACAGCGATGATCTTATCGATATTCGAACCTGACCCGGCTGATCGCAGCAGGGTATCCGAGTAGACGTAGGCGCTTTTCCAACCGTCCTGTTTGAACTCATTCGGATCAACGCCGCGACTGATATAAGGTCCATCCCAGGTTGTGTATCCGCCGGGATTGGTCACCAGGGCATCGAGGTTGGGCGGCAAAGCACCGACGTCGCCGACATATCCGAAGTCGGTCCGGGCGCCCTCGGCAAAGAGGCTCGGATTGCCGACCATCGCCGCAGCCAGCGCATCGAGCTCTTTCTTGGTGTGCTCATACTTGGCTGTTTCCAATGATGTTCCGAGCTTGCGCACCGCTACTGTGGCCATGATTCCGACGATAATGATCACAATGATCAGTTCGATCAGCGTGAAACCGCAGTGATTCATGCGAAGTCGTATCATGGGCAGGCTCCAAAACCTATGTCGAACGTCGAGCCGTCGGAGAGCAGTACGGTGACGTCTACGTTCGACATATCTACGTTGGATCCACCGGTAGTGCTATTCTTGAAGGTCTCGATTCGGACGCGGACACTGTCGCCATCGTTGACGGACTGGCTTGAAGAGAACGACGCCACCTCGCCACTGCCGTTTTTCGGACTATTGGAATTGAATACGGTAGTACTGCCCCATCTTACATACCGGTAGTAGGCGGTGGGTGTGGCGAAGGTCAAGGTGATGCTGTTGACCGTGATTTGGCTGCCACTGTTATTGATGACCCAGAAGGAGAAGTTATTACATTGCGGCGATGAGTATACGGTATCACGCCCAGCTATATGGGTCAAA
>CBDUZQ010000340.1:0-3117 GCA_965371755.1 uncultured bacterium | reverse complement strand
CGTACTGCTCAAACACCCAACCCTTGTGGCAAATGTTGGGAGCAGACAATAGACCACACAGGTCTTCGTTCCAGTCACGATCCAGCGCGATGTCCTCAAGATTGAGTTCGGCCAGTTCATCCATGTAGGCGGGTCGTGTCGTCTCACGGTGGTAGACCGGAGCACCGCCGCCAAGAACCATAGTCTCTGAGGGCGCCTGCGCTACTATCTCGCCGCCTAACCGCACCGTAAGCAGACCATCGTCGGTGACTTTGCCGATAATGGTCGAATCCAGTCCCCATTTATCGAACACCTCGCGGACCGCGGCCTCTTTGCCTTTCTTGACACAGACCAACATCCGTTCCTGTGATTCCGAGAGAAGGATTTCGTATGGTACCATCCCGGGCTCGCGTACGGGTACTTTATCAATGTCTAGTTCCGCGCCGGCTTCTCCTTTTGCCGACATTTCCGAGGAACTGCATATAATCCCGGCGGCGCCCATATCCTGAATGCCCACGATGAGGTCCTTCTCAATGATCTCCAGAGTTGCCTCAAGCAGCAACTTCTCAGTGAACGGATCGCCAATCTGTACCGAAGAGCGCTTTTGCTCGGATTCTTCGGAAAGCTCCACCGAGGCAAAGGTGGCGCCGTGGATGCCATCGCGACCGGTCTTGCTACCGACAATCATGAGCGGGTTGCCCACACCCTTCGCCACCGCCGAGACGATGCCGCCTGTCTTGACAATCCCAACCGCCATAGCGTTGATTAGTGGGTTGCCGGTGTAAGCTTCGTCGAAGTAGACCTCACCCGCCACCGTCGGCACCCCGAACGAGTTGCCGTAGTCGCCGATACCGCGCACGACACCATCCACGAGATACCGCACGTGCGGGTTGTCGGGGGAACCGAAACGGAGTGAATTCAGTGAGGCTATCGGACGGGCGCCCATCGTGAAAATATCGCGCAGGATACCCCCGACACCGGTGGCTGCGCCCTGGTACGGCTCGACCGCCGAGGGGTGGTTGTGGGATTCGATCTTGAACACTACCGCCAGACCGTCGCCGATATCGACCGCCCCGGCGTTTTCCTCGCCCGCCTTGGCCAGCAGGTTCTTGCCTTCGCGCGGCAGCGTTTTCAGAAGGACGATTGAGTTCTTGTAGGAACAGTGCTCGGACCACATCACCGAGTAGATGCCGAGTTCGGTGTAGGTCATTTCGCGTCCGAGGATTGTTCTGATGCGCTCGTGTTCGTCTTTGGTCAGGCCGTGGGCCTCGACCATTTCCGGGGTGACTTCGGGCTGCTGATATTTCGATGCCATGCTATCTCCTTACGATAAGGAGAGGAATATAGGGTGGTAAACGGTGGAGGTCAATTGGGAACGGGGGCAAGCGATTTTCTTTTTTGACCTTGCTGAAAGGGTTCTGTTGAACGATCTTGCTGTCAGACCCGTCAATATAATGTACACTGATATCGGTCAACCAGTAGTGTTGGGGACGGAAATATGTGCAAGGTAATCGCCTCGGTCACTCTAGGGTTTATTCTGTTGAGCCAGATGGTGTCGGCCACAAAACCAACGATGCCGATTAGATACAAGGTAGAAAACCCGGAACATTATGTGGAGTTGGCCTCTCGCTTTTGTGAAAGTCAATTTGTCGCAGATTGGAAAATCCTCGAAGCGAGCGTGGGTACGGCGACAGATAGGGTTGTTCCTATTTATCTGCAACTTGAGGTGCCACATTCGTATTCTTCCCTAGGGATAGCGTATAAGGCGAAGGTCACACTGACGTATCGGGGCGACTCACTGCTCAGAGACCGTCGCACCTGGCTGCAATGCGCAAACTACAGGTCCACAATCCGTCATGCCGAAAAGCAGAAAGAGGTTCGGCTATTCGTAGAAGCAACGGCGATCAAACACTCGATTGACTTATGGGAAGGTCCAGAACATACTATCCGCTTCGAATCGACTGCCGGTGATACTTTGGTTTACCATATTCGAGAAACGAGCCCACAGCATGACTCTGGCGCTACAGCCGCGTTTGTGTTTCGACACACCAAAATGTTGGCTAATCTCGAACTGTACTTAAGGCGTTGGCCGGTGCCTCTGGTTACAGAGTTTAGGGAAAATGTAGGCATCTCCCTTGCTCGGCTTACGGGTAACCACTTCTTTATCTCATCGTATTCAGATAATCAGGACGAATTCGCTTCATTCTCGGTGTTGCGTTCGCCCGCGGTGATTACTTCGTTCAGACTTCCAAACGCGTTTCAATGGTCGACCTTTCCATGGTTTACGCGGTCACACATGGCCGTCTGGAGTCTGCTGCCAGATAAAAGGGCTCCTGGATGTCAGATGGCGGAAACGGAGAACCCTCATTACACCTATATGAGCTACCACTGCAATGATCTACCAAGAAACGTATATGTTATGCTGGAATGCAATGAAGGCGTCAGTCAGATAGCTTCCGTAATTGTCGAGGGAGATGGTTCTGTTGATTTTCACCTGCGGTTACACGATCCAGGTGTACTAGATAGTCTGGATATCAGAACGCCCTGACACGAGCCGGTTTCACTGTACCACCGCCCCCAGGCACAACTTGCTCACCACGCACTCCCCGCACTTGGGGCGGCGGGCGATGCAGACCGCGCGGCCATGGGCAATCAGCAAATGCGAGTAGATGATCCAGTCATCTCTGGGAATGATCTTGATGAGGTCGCGCTCGATTTTTGTGGGGTCTATCTGGTTGGTCAGTTTCAGCAGTCGGCTGATACGCCCGACATGCGTGTCGACAACGATCCCTTCGGCCAGGCCAAACCCGGCGCCAAGAATCACCGAAGCCGTCTTGCGACCCACCCCGGCAAGTTTGACCAGTTCATCCAGCGTGCGAGGTATCTTCCCGTCGTGCAACTCAAGAAGTTGCTCAGCCGATTTCTTGATCGATTTGGCTTTGTTATTGTGAAAACCAGCGGCAAAGACGTCCTGACCAAGTTCCTTCAGGTCGGAGTTGGCGTAGTCTTTGGTTGAGCGATACTTCTTAAAAAGCGACTTGGTGACGATGTTGACCCGCTCGTCGGTGCACTGGGCAGACAGAATCGTGGCGACCATCAGTTGGTGCACACTCTTGAAATCGAGCGTGCAGCGTGCCT
>CBDUZQ010000339.1:0-3127 GCA_965371755.1 uncultured bacterium | reverse complement strand
GAGGTGATCTCGGAGCATAAGACCACACGCGACGTCTGCCTTGGCGTCTCCGACAATTATATCAAGGTCCGTCTACCCGCCGAGGTGGCCGGTCGGCGCGCTGTGGTACGGGTCAAGATCACCGACGTTTGCGATGGCCATGTGGCGGGCGATATCCTGCCCTGAGCAGTCCTCGCATCGCATCACTGCTTCCCACTCAAACGGAAAAAGCTTCCGCTTAATGCTGGTCAGCTATGCTCGCACGCGGCCAACTCACACGCGCTAACCTATAGACTCACAATGCGATAAGGGAGAGGTGTCGCCTTCGGCACGGGGCTTGCGTATTCGTCAGCTGGAGAAATAGGTATATGGAGTTTGATAATGGCTGCTGAAAAACAAGAGAACACCGAGGCCGCTGCCAATGAGGCCGAGGTCAAGACGGCCGGCAAAAGCGGGATGCTCAAGTACATCATTATAGGTGGCGGCGCTTTCGCCGTGGTCATCCTGATCGCGGTGGCAGCTATACTCTTCCTTGGCGGCGACAGCCATGAACCCGCAGAATCCGAGGCGCAACCTGTGGAGATCAAGAAAGAAGCCAAGACAGAGGCCCAGATGCCGGCTCACGAAACTTCGGCTGACGCTGATGAACCGCCACCTTTCTACGACGATGAGGAAATGGTCGACGGGCAGGACCCCAGTGTCATTCAGAACATTATGGACAACCTGGCTTTCCTGGATTACCAGCCCGAGGAGGGCGAGGTCATAGTGGAAGAAGAACTGGCCATGTCGGCAGAGGATTCGATCGAGACGGTGAATTGGTTGGAGGCGGAGAAAGCGGCTCTGGCGGAAAGAGAAGCGGCTCTGGCCAATGGTGAACGAGACCTGAAGCTTCTGGACAAAAAAGTATCGAGGATGTTGCTCACTCTTGACCAGGCCGAATCGAGCCGGGTCAACAATCTGGCCAGGCTATATGACGGTATGGACCCGCGGTCGGTGGCTCAATTGATGGCCAACCTCGATGACAAGACGGTGGTGTCCCTCATCCCACGCATGAAGATAAAGAACGCCTCTGCGGTGTTGGCCTTGATGCCGCCCAAGCGGGCCGCCAAGCTGTCCAAACAGATGATAACGATCGCGGAAAAATAGTGATGATGAACCAGAACAACATCGGTATCGATCTACTGTTGGGTGTCGGCCTCTCACCAGAGGTTACGACGTCCGCAGGAGGTCAGCAGAGTGTCGACGGCAGCGGATTGCCGTTTGCCGATGTGCTCAATGATCTACTGATGTCATGGCCCGGTGGTGCGGCACGACCGGTTGCGAACGGTGACGGAGAAGCTGTTGAGAAAGCTCCGTTCAGTATGGCATCAGCGACCGACGACTCGCCCTCCAGGATTATGGATGCATCGAAGCTGACGGCGAAGTCGAGTCCTCAGACAACACCGCTATCGACGACACCCCTGGCTGCTGGGGTCTTAGTGAACGCCAATGAGGGCTCGGAAGTGATTCCGGGCCAGCCTTCACAGGTCACTGACAAGCTTCCCTCAACCGCTGTCGAGAAGAACCTGGTCGCGTTCAACAAGGACATACTGGCCGAACTGCCGGAACGTCCGTTAGTCATGAAAGTATCAGCTCGGCCGGTCGTTGACGGAACGGCTGCGGACCTTCCGTCCGGCCGGTGCGAGATTATAGCCTCCAAAGTGAGCGACGGCAGCCTCCACCTCACTCTCGCCAATCCCAAAGAAGGTGCGGCCCCGGTTGAATTGACCATTCCGACCAACCTGTTATCGAGCAACTCCAAACCACATGCCGCACTCGCGCCACCGACGGATCGGATTGATCTCGGCATAGCCCCGAAACAGATTCCCGACCTTGATCAGTTGTTGGCCCGACTCAATCTGAAGCAGCTTGAAGTCAGTAATGCCGGCGTCAAAGGTGAGAACACAAACGAACCCGTCAGGATCACTCTGACCGGCGACCATGGTGGTCGCAAGCTCACCCTCAAGGGATTGCTCCCACGTCAACAGATGAATGCCGGGCCGACTCAGACTACTGCCGCAATGGAACCATCTGACCGGACAATCCTCAGTCGCGCGGCGTCGCAGCCAATTATGACTGTCCCGACGCCGGTCATGAAAGCAAAATCGGAAGCTAATCAGAAGAGTAGAAATCAGACGTCGAGCGTTCGGCTGGGTTCACCATCGGTTGTCGATGAATCGACAAAATCACTGCCTGGGCTCTCGCGCCCCATCACCGATGCCGGTTCCGTTGCCCGTGATGCGAACCTGACCGACCTCAAGATGCCTGGCGGCTTCACCAAACGATCCGGCCTCGGTGCAACTACCTTCACGCTCGGCGATAATGCTCAAAGTGCTGATCCCTTCGCCGGTCTGAACACCTGGGGAACTGCCGGTCG
Organism: uncultured bacterium; assembly: GCA_965371755.1. Classification (GTDB taxonomy): domain Bacteria; phylum Zixibacteria; class MSB-5A5; order GN15; family FEB-12; genus JAJRTA01. The sequence continues at coordinate 732 of CBDUZQ010000339.1, read as the reverse complement.
GATCGACGGCAAAGAGATACCTACTCGGACGGTTCGTTTCAGCCTCCCGGACAATCTCCAGGCGAAACTCCAACCGAACGGTCAGAGCATCTCCATCAGAATCGAGCCCGAGCATCTCGGACCGGCGCGTCTCTCGCTGACGATAAGCCGCGACAAGTTAAGAGCACGCGTGACCGTAGAAACCGTCGAAGTAAAAGCTCTGGTTGAGCGTTCGCTGGATCGCCTGGTGCAGCAGTTGACCAAAGCAGGAATAGATATCGATAAGATCGAAGTGGCTCTTGATGGTCGTCAGGCCGGAGAAGAGTTGTTCGACCGCCACCGACAGTGGCGCCGTCCCGGGCGTCCAGCCCCGGATACACTGGCGGAACTGAACCCGGCAGGCACGATTCCGATCGTGCTGGAAGCCAATCAAACGTACGTCGGAGCCGGCGGAGTGAATGTGCTGGCTTAGGAGCATAATAATATGAGTGTAATCTCACCATTGACCATCAACGGAAGCAACTCGCAGCAAACCGGCGGTGTCAAAACGCTGGGCAAGGACGACTTTCTTCAGTTGATGATCACCAAACTTCGTTACCAGGATCCACTGAATCCGATGGACGATGCGGACTTCATTGCCCAGTTGGCGCAGTTCTCGACTCTTGAACAGATGAACAACATCGCCAACGGCATCGCAACTTCGAACCAGTGGGACTTCCTGCAGATGCAGTCCATCAACAACACCATGGCCGC
>CBDUZQ010000338.1:0-3138 GCA_965371755.1 uncultured bacterium | reverse complement strand
CCGCATGGACTGCCGGCCGGCGACGGTATTGATTTGATAGTGGTGCCGTCGTCGGGACTGATCTGGTGGAGTTCGTCACCCCTGGCGTCGGCGATCCAGAGATACTCGCCGTCCCAGGCAAGTCCGGTTGGATCGCTCACCGGGCAGTAGATCGTGCGTTCCACTATCTGTGTCTTCGGATTGATGCGGTAGATCGATTCCTCTTCGGCATCGACACACCACAGGGCCGATCCATCCCAGGTGAGGCCGCGAGGAACATATCCCGGCGCCGGAAACGAATCCAGAACGGCGCCATCCTTCGTATCCAACTTGTAGATCATATCCGACTTGCGGTCGACATTCCACAGATGCTTGCCGTCATAAGCCAGCCCCTGAGGACAGACATGCGGTGATGAAATCGATTTGAGGGTGTCGCCGACGGCAGCCGAACAGGGACTGCCGGTCAGCATTACTACCATCAGAGTCGAGAGAATCAAACAGAGAAAACGCATCAGAACCTCCTTGCTTTGCTGTTACCTCAAGTCAATAAGCCGTAGCTATCACATTAAAGCAACAGTAATTCAACCAAGCAGGGCGCATCCGTCGGTTACGGAGAGTACGCTTAAGAAACTGGCGGTTCTCACGACCTCCTTCGGATGTCGAAGGAACCACCGGAACAGCAGCTTTTGGGACAGCCTCAGGACGTCTGCCACCCACAGGCATCGCAGCGCTCTACGATCTTAACAAAGTGGTTGTCCGCGCCGCTCGGCGTTCATATATTCGCTTGAAACCATGGAGGAACCATTGGCGCATTCGCATATTCAACAGGCAGACGAATTACTCGACAAACAATTCGACGTGCTCGATCACGGCTTCGTGCGGCTGGTCGACTACATGGGTTCCGACGCCGCAATCGTGCAGGCGGCCCGGGTGAGCTACGGCGAGGGGACCAAAAAGATCTCCGAGGATCGTGGACTGATCCGCTACCTGATGCGCCACCGCCACACCAGCCCGCTTGAGATGGTCGAGTTCAAGTTCCATGTCAAGCTGCCGATTTTTGTCGCCCGTCAATGGATCCGTCACCGTACCGCTAACGTCAACGAACTCTCCGGCCGCTACTCGATCATGAAAGAGGAGTTTTACGTTCCCTCAGGCGACGACATCCGCGGCCAGTCCGAAGTCAACAAACAGGGGCGTTCCGACGAGTTGGCGCCGGAGGCGCTTCGGCAACGGTTGGTAGAGTACCTCAATGAGTCGCAGCGTGCCGCCTATGAGAGCTACCACGGTTTCGTCGACGACGGCCTGGCGCGCGAACTGGCGCGGATAGCTCTGCCGTTGTCGCTCTACACCGAATGGTACTGGAAGATCGACCTGCACAACCTGTTTCATTTTCTAAGGCTGCGGCTGGATGCACACGCCCAACTGGAGATTCGCAAGTATGCTCGTGTCATGGCCGACATGGTCAGGACCGTCTGCCCGATCGCGTACGAGGCTTTTGAGGACTTCGTGCTCAACAGCGTTTCCTTCTCCGGCCCGGAACTGTCGGTGCTGAAAGAGTCGCTTACGACCATCAATCCGACTAAGGACGAGCTGATAGAGCGCGGCCTGTCCAAAGGCGAGGCGGGGGAGTTGCTGGCCAAGCTGAAGCGATTGCGGTGAGGGTGAGGGGCTAAACCGAGTACTACATACCGCTACCCCATCAGGACCGAAGCAGCTGGCCGGTTGACGTGGTCGTCGGGACGGCAGATGCCTACATTGCTGGTCCATGATGTCAAGCCGGGCCTGCCGTCTGCCGACATTACCAACAAAGTATGAACCGTCCGCAAAAAGCGCGGAAATGATACGACATCGATGAGGCAGCCGAATGAATGTGCTGGTGGTAGCAAACGAATCAGAACTCTGGCAAAAGCCCCTGCAGTGGATCAGGGACTTGGGTTGGGAGATCATCCTCAGACCATCATGCCGAGAAGGGCTGAAGGAGTTGGAAGAAAACTTAGATATCGACGTCATTCTGGTCGATACCGAAACTGCCGATGATAGTGGTCTGAAGCTTATGCGCGACATCACAGTCAATCGTCGACTGCACTGGTTGCCGACTATCATGGTGGGTAAGGATATCGACTCAGATATGGTGTTTCGGTATAGCGAGTCCGGCGTCGCAAACGTCGTCATATTGCCAACCAGCAAGGATACTTTCCAGGCCAAGCTCCTGAAGGCTACTAAAGAGGGGCGTCCCACCGTGCTGATTGTGGATGACGAGGAGTTCATACGAGATCTGCTTCACGACATTTTGGCGCTGGAACGGTACCGGGTGGAAACTGCTGCCAGTGCCGAGGAAGCATTGGAACTTCTGCAGCAGAAGCGGTTTGACGCCGTCATCTCGGACATAATGATGCCCGGGAAATCAGGTATGGAGTTGCTGGTGGAAGCGAAACAGATGAGACCGGATTTGCCGGTAATACTCATAACAGGTTATGCAGGACAGTTCACGCCGAAATCCGCCATAGCCTGTGAAGCTGACGGCTACTTTACCAAACCCTTCAAGAACATTGAGCTGTCATATACTCTTCGAGCCGTGCTGGAGAAGTCCCGCCGAACAGCTACCGTGTGACAGCGCAGGTATTCGTCAAATCCAACAGTATTCCCCTCATTGCGATGCTTTGCCTCAGTATCGACCGCAGAGCGGCCAAGATTGGGTTCCCACACAGAGCATGGGAACCAGGAGCAAACGTCACGCCGTGAACCCAATCGTCCGGATACCGGTTGCATCCTGCAATTGCGCAGCTTGGTCACGGGTGCGCGTGAAACAGACAAGTCTGTCCTTGGGTATCACAGAGAAGTCAAAGTCGCCCTGATACCGATACTCCCGCTCCTGCCGCCAGTCGGTCTTGACACCGGAGGACTGCGTTAGCCAGGCCGGGACGTCGTCCGGTCGGTCATTAACGCTGCTATAATAGTGTACTGCCTGGATACCAAGCTTCAAGGCATATTCCCGGTCCAAACCGATACCGTACGGTTCGAACGACATCAGTCGCCGTCGCGCCCGCCACGTGATAAGCCCAGCCAGTTCCCGAGGCGGCAGACAGGAGAAGCTGACCGTTGGAGTATGCTCCGGCATGTTGCGCGACGACGCGACGATTTTCCGCTTTTCGACAATGC
>CBDUZQ010000337.1:0-3141 GCA_965371755.1 uncultured bacterium | reverse complement strand
GACCCATTTATGGGTGGCTTGCCACTTCAGCCCTCACAAAAACAGTACCAATTCCAATCAAGATGCGTCGGTACTTTGGTCAATAGAAGGACCTCCCCATGAGCGCTAAATCTCATGAACCACGAAGTCTTGTGGGGTAGGTTTGTCTTCAAACCTGCCGATATTGGCGGGTTCGAAGACGGACCCGCCCTTGTATCTTGTCCTTCATAGGGTAATACTATAACAGATCGGGATGAACCTGTACCCACCCCGAGGCCTGAGAGCCTGTTGCGTAACCAACTCCAGTTTTTTGTTGTGCTCGGCGTCATCGACAGGCATGGTGAGTCTGCTAATAGTGGGACTGTCGCTATCGCATTCCAGATTCACAATGTCCGGGCGGCACCCGACATCGCCGGTCAGATAATATGTCGTACGAGTTCACGATCGAAGAAAAGCCCAATCATCTGTACGTCAGCGCTACCGGTGAACGGACGCGCGAGAATGTAGCCGCCATTGCTCACAGGATCATTGATGCCTGCGAAAAGAACCTGGTGAAAGGCGTCCTGGTCGACGTGCGGCAATTGACGGGACGGTTGAGGGTCTTTGATTCGTTTATGATAGTCGCCATCGAGTTCCCAAGATTGAAGCGCCTCGGCGTTTTGTCTAAGGCGGCTATTGTCGACCGCGAGGAGAACCGGGCAAGATTCGCATTCTTCGAACGCATATCTCGCAACCGAGGGTTCAACGTCCGCGCATTCAGCCAGGTCAGCGAAGCAACTGAATGGTTGCGCAGTAGCGACACGGACGCTCCTGAGTAAAACAGATTACTGTGTAGTGAAATCCGCCCTTCGACTGCGCTCAGCATGACAGGCAAGCCTGTCTTTTGCGCTGCGCGCCGTTGCCTCCGTCAGGATCACAAGGATCGCCGACCTACAGGAACTATCCCTTGCGCCCCGTATGCATCTCCGTACAGTTAGCATCGGGGCGCTTGGATTCAGTAGTGCAGTGTGTTATAATGGGTCGGCCTTAGCACCCGAATCGGAGGAGACCATGACGAATCCTGTGATAGACTGTCTGATGAACCATCGTTCCGTAAGAAAGTATAGCTCCAAGCCAATCGAACCGGACAAGTTAGAGACTATTCTCACTGCCGGTACCCGCGCAGCAACAGCAGGCAACTTGCAGTTCTACTCGTTTGTCGTCGTTGACGATGACAAGAAGAAACAGGAACTCGACCGCGCCTGGGAACCAAAAGCTGTCTTCATATCCAAGGCGCCCGTAGTCATTATCGCGCTGGTCGATCAGTATCGCGTGCGACGCTGGCTCAAACTGCACAGCGAGCGCGATATCCACAACAACCGTCCGATCAACTTCTTCCTCGGTATTTGGGACGCGTTGATCGCTTTGCAGAATATGGTCGTCGCGGCCGAGAGTTTCGGGATGGGCACCTGCTATATCGGGAGTATCCTCGAGATGAACGTCACCGAAATTCTCGGCGTGCCGAAACACGTCTTCCCGGCCGGGTTGGTTTGTATCGGTTATCCGGAAGCAACGCCGAAGTTGAGCCTGAGGCTGCCGCTGGACGCCGTCGTGCACCGCAACAGTTATCGCATGCCGACCGATGATGACATCAACCGATGGTACGCCGAGCGCGACAAGGTGTGGGACAAGGTGTCCGAGGACCGCAAAGAAAAACTCAAAGGGCAGAACATTCACAGCATTGGCGGCTCCCTGGCGGTTCAGAGATACTCGGAGGAAGTGGTGGAGCAGCGCAGCCGTGGTATCCTCGATAATCTTCACCGCTCGGAATTTGATCTGACCGACACGGCGTGACTGTTAGGCCCACCCGACGCTGACTCTGGGTTCGTGGGCGGCAGACGTCCTCGTCTGCCCCTGTGTCCACGTGGCGCACGAGGACGTGCCCCACGCGCAATATACTCAAACAGGTTGCTTCACAACTCATCAAATATGTGTATATTGCAGATCAAAGAGATGAGAAGGACTGCCGGTGAGCACCAATAAGCCCAGTGACAATCGACGGGACCTTGAGTTTTTCAAGGTGATTCTAAGCTCCATTGCCGATGGCGTCTTCACGGTTGACAGCGACCGCATTATTACCAGCTTCAACCCGGCGGCTGAAAAAATCACCGGTGTTCCTGCCTCGCAAGCGGTCGGCCGACATTGCGCCGATGTGTTTCATTCGGACATCTGCGAGAACTGTCTGTTGCACAAAACGCTCCAGACGGGGGTCGAGGCGATAGACCGCCCGGTGAATATCATTAACAGTCGCGGTGAGAAGATCCCTATCACCATTTCGACGGCTGTGCTGCGCGACGATGAGGGCCAAATACTCGGGGCAGTGGAAACCTTTCGCGATTTGTCCACTATCGAGCATCTGCGAAAGGAATTGGACGGGCGATATTCCATTGAGGATATCATATCGAAAAGCCCAGAGATCCACAAGCTCTTCGCCATCCTGCCCGATATAGCCGAGAGCGAAAGCACGGTGCTGATCCAGGGTCCGTCCGGCTCCGGCAAGGAGTTGTTCGCTCATGCAATCCACAGCCTGAGCCCACGCAAGGAGAAGAACCTGGTGATCATCAACTGCGGTACGTTGCCGCACGAGTTGTTCGAATCGGAACTTTTCGGCTATGTGCAGGGGGCCTTTACCGATGCCCGCCAGAACAAGGCCGGCAAGCTGGCCGGGGCCGCCGGTGGCACGGTGTTTTTTGATGAGATCGGCGATCTGCCGTTGTCGACCCAGGTGAAACTGTTGCGTCTCCTGCAACAACGCGAATACGAGCCGGTCGGTGGTACCGTTCCAACCAAGGTGGATATCAGAATAATCGCCGCCACTAACCGAGACCTGAAAAGCCGGGTTGCCCAGGGACATTTCCGTGACGATTTGTACTTTCGCCTGGCTGTCGTCAAGTTGGAACTGCCTCCACTGAAGCGTCGACGCGAGGATGTCCCATACCTGGTCGACCATTTCATCAAGAAGTACAACGCCCGCAAAGGCAGACGCATTGTGAGTGTCAGCCCGGAAGTTATGAGCGTGCTTATGCATCAAGACTTCCCCGGTAATGTTCGCGAACTGGAGAATATCATAGAGTACGCTTTTGTCATCTGCCATGATAGCATAATCCAAATACATCACCTCCC
>CBDUZQ010000336.1:0-3172 GCA_965371755.1 uncultured bacterium | reverse complement strand
GACAATATCGAGGGTTTCTTCCGAACCAAGCAATACCATCAGTTCGTCGGTGAAAAATCGTTTGATAGCGACCAGGCATTTTCGAAATGGGGGATACCTGATCACGTCCTTCTCGAACGGGCCGCCGTCCTCATCGACTCGCTGCCGAGGCCGTTCCAGATGACCGTGCTCACCCTTTCAAACCATGAGCCATACGACCTGCCGGATTCCTCGGTGCAGAAGTTCTTTGACGACGCCGACAGTTCGAAAGTATTTAACGCGCAACTTTATGCTGATCACTGCCTGGGACTGTTCCTCAGGAGATTGGAAGAGAAGAGAATCTTCGACAGCACGATCGTGGTCATAACAGCCGATCACGCTCGCTACGATGTTAGCCGGCTGGTGTTGGATCCTGAGACGTTTCGTATTCCACTGTTGATTCTTGGTCCCAAAGGGACGATCCCGTCCGGCCATGTCATTGATGCCGCTGGGTCACAGGTGGACATTCTGCCGACCGTCTTGGGCATGCTGGGTGGGAGCTATGAACACCGGAGTTGGGGGCGCGACTTGCTGCAATTGGAAGAGGACGATCCCGGTTTTGCTATGATAAACGCTGCTGACCGGATCGGGTGCGTAACCCGCGATTACTTCTACCTTGAATGGCTGGGGCGGCAGACCTCTTTGTATGAATATGATTCGCTCGGCAGTGATCCAATCGACATCAAAGGCGAGCAGCCTGAGTTGTTCGAGGAATTGCAACTCCGCACGCGGGCCTATATGCAACTCGCACAGCAGTTGTCACAAGTGGAAACGGCTCCCCCACCGGACCCCGTGGTCAATAACTTGCTGGGGACCAAGATACGATAGAGTGAGAGGGGAAGCTACTCCGTCGACGGCCCAATAGTGGACCGGCCCATCCTGTGACAGGGACTTCATGGAGCCATTTTCACGAAATATGAGTTTGCTTTGTAGTACAATAGTGCTATCTTGCAGTCGGCCTTTAGAGTAACCAGCCAATAGCGCAACGAATGTAATCTGCCCGTGTCAGCAGGTAAAACACACCATAGTCAGGCGATGCTCTTCATGCTCTGAGAACCGGCGCCAATTTGTCAGGCCGCCGAGTCGTCGAAGAAGTCGGCGCGGCCTGCGTTGGAGAGACCGATAAAGAACAAGGGAACATCGAAAGGAGGAAGAGTGATGGGATATCAGATCCTGCAACTCAATTTTAAGTTCAGCGTTACAAGGGCAGAGTACGAGCAGGCCGCCGCCTCAATGGCCGCCGATTTTGCAAAAGTTGCCGGTCTGCGCTGGAAGGTGTGGATTTTGAATGAAGCTGAAAGCGAAGCGGGGGGTATCTATCTGTTTGACGATGAGGCATCAATGCAGGCATTTCTCGCCGGGCCGCTTGCTGCTGGGGTTAGCAACCATCCGGCCATCAGCGATATGAGTGCAAAGCAGTTCGAGGTTATGCCCGACGTAACTGCAATCACGCGCGGGCCCATGTAAAAGACACGCCCTCGCCTCTTATTCGGCTACATGCTGCCCTGCGGCTGGGTGGCCCGGACGCTCGTCCGGGTTTCGCTCTCCGAGGATATGTGACTGAACGGCCCGGGCAAGGGCCCGCAGCACCCTTGCTCGGATGAGAATGGGGCAGACGAGGACGTCTGCCGCCCACACGGTCAAGCCGTGTTCTTGTGTGGCTTCTCGCCCACAGCGTGGATACGCGCGCAGCGCGAAAAACAGGCTTGCCTGTGCTTCGACTACGCTCATGCTTCGACTACGCTCAGCATGAGGTTGGTGGTGTTCTGGCTTACTCCTGAACCGGCAGTGCAACCATGCGCTCCAACTCTGTACTCACTCCGTCAGGATCAAGCTGTTGCACCGTGATCACATTGCGGTCGTCTGCCGAAGATTTCTCAACTACGTAGTGGTGATCGGCCTGGCGGGCGATCTGGTGCAGGTGCGTCACTACGATCAACTGACCATCGCCGGCCAGTTTTCTGAGCTTTCGTCCCACTTCGTTAGCGGTTTGGCCGCCGATACCGGCGTCGACTTCATCGAATACCATCAATGGCCGAGACTTGCTCTTCTCATCACGCTCGGCCGATTTCAACGCCAACAGCACCCGTGAGATTTCACCGCCGGAAGCTGTCTTGACCAGCGGTCTGAGCGGTTCACCCGGGTTGGCCGCGAAATCAAACCGAGCCTGCTCCAGTCCATGTTCCGTCGGTCGCAGGCAACGCTCGTCGATAACCACGCCCTCAGGATCGTCCTGTTCGAGAAATGCGATCTCGAACCGAGCGCCGTCGATGGCCAGGTCGGCCAACTCTCGGGCGATCTGTTTCTCCAGCCTTCGCGCCGCCTTGTGGCGGTCACAGGAGAGGGCGACGGCCAGGTCGCTGTATTCGCCACGGCGTTGCTCGGTTTCCTTCTCACGTTGGGCGATCAGACTATCCGCATCAGGTCGCTCCGTCAGTTGACGGAGGATCATCTCAAGAGTGCTTAATACCGCTTCCTCGGAGCCACCGTACTTCTTCTTGAGGTGGTAAACCTCATCGAGTCGCGTGTTGATCTCTTCGATGCGCACCGGATCATCTACAATTGTAGCGCCGTACTGTTCGACGGTGCGTCGGAGTTCTTCAAGGCGAATTTCGATATCGTATAAATCGCCGGCCTGATCGCTCAGTTTTGAATCGATCTGTGCCATCTTGTCCAACTCGCGCCGCGCCGCAGCCAGGTGTTCCTTCGCCGAGCCGGTCTCTCCGTCGAGGATGTCACCAATCGAGGCCGCGGAAGACATCAGCGTTCGAGCCGAGTCAAGGAGCTTGCGCTCGATCAGCAACTCCTCTTCCTCGCCGACCCGCAATGACCCTTTTTCGATCTCATCTTTCTGAAACATCAAGAGCTCTCGCTGTTGGATCAACTGCTCGCGACGGTCCTTGAGGCGGCGCAGTTCATCGGCAACGTTCCGCCAACTTACAAATGCCTCAGCGGTAGCCTCTGTCTGAGAACTCAAACCGGCGAACCGATCAAGAAACATGAGGTGGTTGTCTTCGTTCATCAGCGATTGACTGGCATGCTGGCTGAGTATTTCCCCCAGAGCCGCCGCCAGTGGTTTCCAGCGATTCAACCCGATGCGTTTACCGTTGACCGACATTCGCGAAGCACCATCGCGGTTGATGAACCGTCGAAC
>CBDUZQ010000335.1:0-3186 GCA_965371755.1 uncultured bacterium | reverse complement strand
GCGTCTTTTTCTACCTTCACGTCATCACCTGAGGTGACATCATATACAACCGATGATTCTTTCTTGATCTTGACTTTGTCACCGGATGTTACGCTCCTGCCAACCGAGGCGCCTTCCCCGATCTTGGCTTCCTTATCGACCGCGATCACGTCACCACCGACCTCAGCACCCTTCTTGAGCTCCACTTTGCCTTCGCCGCGAATGCTGCAATCGGCGTAGGCGTTCTCTTCCAGGTTGAGATCGTCTCCATGCTTACTGGCACTCATGCAGTATTGAAAGAAGCCGTGAACGACGGTCACGTTCAGACTATCGCATGTTTCCGCGCCATCATCGTCACTGACGCAGACAGTCACCGGGTATATGCCCGGGCTTACCAGATATTGATGGCTGGCTGGGACCGAACCCGTGGTCTCCACTCCTTCGCTGCCGGGTGTCTCGGGCAGGCTACCAAACGGTATCGTATCGGTGATGCCATCGCCCCAGTCTATGGTGCCGCTGAAGTTCTCCACCGTTTGTGGGCTGCAATCAAGGCAGTCGAAGCCTTTGTCGCTGAAAGTGGCCGGATCGAGTGTGAGGATGTCGCCTTCGTAGATCACCTGGTCAGAACCGGCCTCCACAGTCGGCGCTACGTTATCGACAGTTATCTGTTTTTCTTTGCAAGGGGGGTCAACTCCGTCGGGAATTGGCTCTCCGTCATCGGCACAGACTCGGATTGAGTAGGATCCATTATCGGCATACACATGGGAGAACGAGAACAAAGCGCTGAAGGGACCAGTTTGGCCATCCTCGTGTTCACTGATCATCACCTCCGTCATGCCATCACCCCACTCTATCGTGACATCCACTTGCGGCGCACCCGGATCGCTCCACTCGCCCCCAACCGTGATTTCATACCCCTCGGAGTAAGGCGGGTCGCTGAGATCGAGAGCCGAGACGGTTGGTAGCACGTTGATGACCTCGATCGTGGCGCTGACCTCATGTTCGCCCATAAAAGTCATCGTAACCGTAGTCATTGAACCGCCGCTGCCGGGATAAAAGAGCCTACGGTCAGGTGAATCTGCCGGTTTGAGCTCACCTTTTCCGTCCTTTGTCCAGGCATAAGCGCTGTCTATATTCCATGGATACCATTCCCCACCAGGACACCGTGGTCTTTCATCGTCACCATGGTGTTCCTCAAAGGCTTCCGTTTTACACCAGAGAATCTCAACTGAACCGGCCTCATCGTTAAAATCGTGATTCTTGAACGATTGGTCGACCGCACTCCCGGCGCCTGTGTCATACTGATTGGCCCGGTTGCCGTCTGAAGCATATTCCTGAGCATCGTAGAAAACCAGATGTGCGTTGGTGGGACCGCACCAGGCATAGGACGACACACAGTTCGAGAAGCCATAATCGTTCCCATGGCATTCACCTCTCCACCCATCAAGCTTGGTGAAGCGGTCATAATCATCAACGGGGTTCTTGGTTGTGGTGCTACTCCCTGTCCACTGGTTGCGCCAATCCATGGTGACGGTAATGCCGGGATCGAGGCCCCAGTCGCCGTCCTCATCGTCGTAGTAGTTCTGATACATTCTTACCCAGGGCTCGACCATGTAGTTCTCTGCACTGAGCGTCACCGGATCAGAACCCTCGGGGATGGTGAACGGGCCGCCCAGGTTGTCTAAGCGGAACAGCGGCTGCCCGCAGGTTTCGGCAGAGGTCATATACTTGTGACTGAACTCCCCCATTTTCGCGAAATCACCCTCAAACCACTGCTCTCTTTGCTCACCAGGGTCGGTGGGGTTGCCATCAGCCCAGTGCGAGACGCCATAGTAGAGAAGTTCACCCGATGGGCTCACGTAGGCTGTAGCGCCCGCGATGAAATTCGCCTGATCGCGTTTTGCTACATATTTCTTCAGCCACACATCATTGTCTTCGTTCCATTCCCGGAAACTGTAGGAATGTCCTTCATCTCTACCAGGCTTGTTACCTGCGCTTCTACCAGTCTTCCGCACTTTGCCGGCACCTTCCAATGAGATTGTACAACTAGCACCCTGCCTGCAGCCCAAACTTGGGTTATTCACCTTGATCAGGAATATCTGATCGTTTCCGAGACTGAACCAATCGCAGACCTCTACCCCCACCACCATGGCGCAACCCTTCCACACCGGCGTGGTGTCTTTTTCGTCATTCTGCGAGCCGAGGAGATAGAGGGGGCCGTTAGTTTCTTGTACGAAGGTGAGATTCTGGGGAGAGCTTGCCTTTGGCCAGTAGCCGGCGGCGTTGAGGTCATCTATTGAAATCTCCTGGTACTCAGTGAAAGCAAAACCAGGATCCTCAGTAATGCCATCCGCTTTGAAAAAGCTGCCCTGGTTCGACCAGTGGAAATGCATGTAGTCCTTGGTGTTGGTCACCAGCAGGAAATGGCCGTCGGGCAGTTTGGTGATGGCGAGGCCCTGTGCACCATGACTCCAAGCCGGCGGGTCTGGATCGCCTACATTGGCCTTGATGACAAGTTCGTAGTCGAGTCTTTGGGGATCCTCCGGATCACGGCAGTCATAGAAGATGACCTTGATCCCGGAACCCTCTCCGGTCTGGTTCCTCCCACCGAGGGGTACGGCAAGGATATCGCCCACCATGGCAATGCCTGCAGGATGCCAATAGGGTTCATCAGCGCCATACTTGAAAATCTTGATGACCTCGTCTCCTTCAGTTGGCGCGGTGTTGACCGTCTCTCCATTGCTGTTCCCCGTATCTCGCTTCAGGCGGTTGGACCCCAACCGCTCGCCGTTGGTTGGCAACGAAGCCATCTTCACCACCATGAGCGCCGGGAAGGAATCATCGTCATCATCATATGGGTTTCCACTCACCGCGAAGTAGAAGATCGGGGGTCCATCGATCCGGGGAGAACGCGCCATGCCCTGGATATGATGATTGAACGGCCTTGGAAACAGCTCGATCTGTGGGTCGATGGGACCAATGTAAAATCCCATCCATTCACCCGAACGGGCGAGATTCTCAAAGGCTCCAGCGACATCGTTGACGGTGCGGTTTTCCTGGACGACATCTATGCCTTCAGTTGGGGGAACTGACTGGCCAATATCGATAAAGTCGGTTCTTTCGGCCGACTTCGCCAATTGTGGTAACAAAACTAAAACGATCAGGATCGCCAATAATGCGATCGTCACTTTCACCCATTTCATCTGA
>CBDUZQ010000334.1:0-3187 GCA_965371755.1 uncultured bacterium | reverse complement strand
CCGATGTACAGTTCGGTGTAGACACTATCGTACAATGGGAACCCAAAGCCGATCGGAATTGCCCCGGTGGCTTCATCATCCCCAAGCGTTACCTCGGTCCCGACCGTGGAGACATCGACCCAACTATACGTCGGACCAGCCGCTTCATCGGAATCGATCCAGTTGTGGCCATAGATGTCCGGGCCGCCGAAATCCTTGCTCATCGGCAGATAGAAAGGTTCGGTGGCGTCGGATTTGTCGGCATCAGCCGGTCGATGACCGGCCGGAGCAGGCCGCACCACATCGCCGGCAACGATACCACCGCTTCCGGCTTTGTTCTGATTCATCTGGCAGCCAACCGTGTAGTCCAACCGCCCGGGCCCGTTGTTGGTAACCACCAACGGGTAGACCATCTCGGCACCGGCTTCCAGCGTTTCGTCTATAGCTGTTTCGACGATCTGGATATCAGGCGTGTAAACATGGACCAGGACCGGTATGGAGCCGGTCGAGTCGCCGTGTTCGTTGGAGTACCAATCCAGGGTACCGGCGTTGTCGCCGCACGGTATGCCGGCGGTATGTATGGTGACGTCCAGATCAACACTGTCGCCCGGAAGGACAATCTGCTGCTGATTGGAGAACTCCAACCACTCGCAGGTCGATGAGAACCACATGCGCAGGGTGCCGTCACCGATATTGCGAACGCGCACGAAATGCGAGGCTTCGTCACCCGGCTGCAAGCTGTCGGTGATCTGCGCGGTCGCGATTTCACATTCCGGCACGCCGACACGCCCGTACCCGCGCACCTCGATGTCGTCGATGTTCCAACCGCTGTATGTCCCAGAACCGTCGGTTCCACCGAGACCGAACCTGATCTGGAAGTTCGGATTGCTGTCGGCGACGGCGGAAAGATCGTACTCCTCACCGTTCCACGACGTTTCCTGATTCGTGCCACCGTTTCCGAACAGCCGCACCCAAGCGTCACCGTCGTAAACGTCGAGGTAGGCATGGTCATAGGAACTGCTTTCGACGCCCAGCCAGTGGTAGTACGTCATGATGACGCCGAACATGCTGCCGCAATCTATGAGCGGCGAATAAACCCACTGCGTACCGCTGATGCCATTGTTGTACTGACCGGACAGGTCGTTGCCCAGAACGCCGTTGTCGCTGGTAGGGGTGACGTCCTCCGACGGATCGCCACCGCTGCCGGTCGGTGAGCCCATCTCCCACTCGGCCGAGCCACCCATACCGGTCCAGCCTTGGTCATAGGAGAAGTCGTCCCAATAGAAAACGACGCGATCACCAATGGTGATGTTGAAATACAGCGTTGCGGCAAAGTTTGTGCCGGTGACGTCCAGCGTCATCAGTACGCCGTATCCCAACGGGCATTCAGAATCGGCCGACATCACATAGACATCGGTTGAGTTATCGGCCGATCCGCTGATGGAATCAACGTCGCCGAAATACCCAAAGTCATCGCTGACTTCAGTGTATTGGTCACTCTCACTCAAGTAAGCCGAGATATCAAATGCCTGGCCGGAGCCGCTGTTGCCAAGAGTGACAACCAACTCGGCTGTTTCGCCCGGGTCGAGAATGCCGTTGTTGTCACCGCCCGCGGCGTCGTCGATATAGACCGACACATACGCCAACTCCGGTGCATGGGCCGTCACACTAAACTGACCGTACCAGGTCTCGCGGTTAGTGCCGGTTATTTCCAAATCAAACTCGATATATTCACCGTCGGGGATATCGGCAGCGACGTCGAAGGCGATACCATCGGCGACATAACCGATGCCATTGTTGCCCGGGATGGTGCCGTATGATTCGGTATTGTCGGTGATAGTGACGTACGGATTGGTGGTCGTGACAGTGGCCACCACATCGAGCGCATCGTCCGGACCGACGTTTTTCAACCGCAAGCCGAGCAGGATGCTCTCGCCGTTGTCGACCAGCCCGTTGCCATTGCCGCCGGTCGCATCGTTGATATCGTAGCTGTCGAAAATAACGTATGGCCCGGAAGGAGTGATGACCTGGATGGTCGAGGTGTACGGCTGCTTATTCTGACCGGTGACTACGATATCGGCCACGCAGGGAGCTCCAAAACCGGCCAGTTCAACATCAACCGAGCCGGAAGCGTCAATATAGCCCGCACCCTGGAGAACACCATCGACCGTAATGCCAACATACGATCCGGGATCAGCCTGGACCGTCGTGGAGGTCATGGTCATCAAAATCGTAGCGTCGTGGACAACATTGTTGACCGCAGGGATGCCGAGGTAGGTCATCACCGACGGGTCACCCATCAAGTGGTAGGCTTCCCAGTAATAGTTCTCACGGCTGCTACCGGACTCAGTAACACCAATGTTGCCGGCGAATATTATGGCGTCATTGGTGATATAATGCTGGTCAACGGTCTCGCCGTGGTCATGGAAAACACCGTCATAGGCGCCCGGCCCGACATCTTCAAATGGCGGTCCACTGCCGACAATCGGACCGTAGCCAACGCCCCACCAGTAATCTTCATCCCAGTAGGTGCTGTTGGTAGCACCGATATAGCCGATGCCGCCTTTGCCCTCGACCTGCAAGAAAGCTTCACCAAAACAGGGCGTGGATTCATCGAAGGTATTTGGCAGGCAGCAGTTGCCGATTCCCAGCAGATACATATTGTAGTTGGTCAGGCCGGGAATATGTGAGGTGGTGAACGACGGATTGGAATGACCAGTGTGGCCACAATGCGCCGTGTAGTTATACAACCCGACACCGTCACTGATAGTCTGAATGATCGCGGCCGACGCCCCGGAGGCATCGGACGCCGGATAAAGCCAGACATGCGGCGAGATGCCATGAGCAGCGTTGAAGTAAAGATTAGTGCCGTAATTGATCTGGCCGTTACCGTGAGTGATAGCCCAATAGCTGTCAACACCGGACACCAGCGTCACCTCATCAAGATAGCTGGGGTCAGGCATCAAATACTGTTCGTACTCCAGAGTCTTGTCAATTTGCGGTTGCAGCAATCCGGTATTCTGCGCCGAAAAGCGCCCGTAGTAGATTTCCGGGAATATGTCATTGGTGAACTCACAGAAATACAGATCGGTGACATGCGATCCCGCGGTGCCTGAGAACGGGTCTATTTGTTGAGCGTCACCGACCAAAAGCACAAACGACGGCGCCGGGTCCTCGGGGGTGCCGGCGTTATAGACACTTTCGATGT
>CBDUZQ010000333.1:0-3189 GCA_965371755.1 uncultured bacterium | reverse complement strand
CGAAACAGTTGTCGGAACGTTTCTCTCTCAAGGGCGGTGGCAATGGTCGCCTGGCCCAGTTGGGCGGTGTGGAACCGGACAGGCTGAGCGAGATCGAGGCATTTCTGAAAACGGTTGTGCAAGGGTAGGCAGGTGTTCATAAGACTCATCATCATAGTTCTGTCACTTGTTTTCGCTCTCGCCGGTTCCGCTCAGGAGCAGTCGGATCTCACCCTGACGCGTATGGACGAATTGGAGGTGCTGCTCAAAGACGGCAGGTATCTTTCGTATGTGACCGGCAATGTCGAGTTTGAGACCCAATCCGGTAAGATTTATTGCGACTCAGCCGTCTGGTCGCAAGACGAATTCATTCGGTTGAACGGACACGTGCGCGTCGATGACAGCGCCTACAGTCTCATCGCCGACTCAGTGTATTACGATCTGGTCGATTCCCTCGTGACCGCCTGGGGTGAGCGCGTGGAATTGTGGTCGTTTGAGGACTCCATCTACGCGGTCGGTCCGTTCGCTGTGTTCGACCGCCGTGAACAGAACTTTTACATGAACCAAAGACCGCTCTTGTATCTCAAGTATCCTGACAGCGCGGCGATGGTGGAAGTGCTGGCTGATTCAGTCGCCTACACCGGCGATTCGTCGCTGGCGGTTGCAGTGGGCGAGGTCATAATCTCATCGGAGGAGTTCGCCTCGACTTCCGGTCTCGCCGTCATGAATGGAGACGAAAATGTCCTGATACTCTCGGATGAACCGACGGCGGAGCGCGAGGGATCCAAACTGTCGGGGGGACTCATCACCGTAAACTACCGGGATGACTTGATTCGCTCGATAGAAGTCGTCGACTCGGCGGCGGGGGATTTCACGCAACCTGTCGACTCCGCCGGAATCTTCACGGATCGTTCGGTTCTGTCGGGTGGACGGATACTGATGGATTTCGAGAACGGTCTGCTCAGCCGGATTATCTGCACCGAACAGGCTTACTCCTGGTACTATCCCTCAACTCGCGGCGGGCGGGAGTTCCATGAGAATTCCGTCTCCGGCGATACCATTCGTTTTCGCGTCGACAATGAGCGACTGCTGGCGGTGGAAGTGCTCGGCGGCGCTATAGGTACTTACATCAACGGACGAAAAACCCCCGGCGACAGCATGGTTGTCACCAGCGCCGATACCGTTGACTATAACGCTCGCTTCATTGAGTACAACATGGTGGATTCGCTGATCACTCTGCAGGAAGGCGGCCGGGTGACATCGGGGTCGATGGCGCTCTCGGCTCAGCACATCTTATTCGATACCAAGGGCAGCATCGTCGAAGCCTTTTCAGCGTCGTTAGAATCGGACAGCAGTGTTGAGGCGAGCGGCTTGTCCGCAAGGATGCAGCCGAACGACTTGCCGGTTGAGTTGCAGGATGGCGCGGACGTGATGTACGGTGATTATCTTGAATACTCGCTCATAACGAAGAAGGGGAGGATTATCAAGTCCAAGTCCTCTTACGACAAGGGTCACTACTACGGCGACAAGATGTTTCGGGAACAGGAGAACATCTTTTACATTGAAGAGGGTTCCTATACTACCTGCGACTTGGAAGAACCGCATTTTCATTTCCGTTCCAGCGATTTGAAGCTGATTGAAGGCGACAAGTTGATTGCACGTCCGGTAGTGTTCTACCTTGGTCGCGTGCCGTTGTTTGTCATTCCATACTATGTATTTCCGCTAAAGCGTGGCCGCCACTCGGGTTTCTTGCCGTTTACCTTCGGGAATTTCGAACGCGGCGTGCGTTATGTCAAAGATGTGGGCTACTTTTGGGCTGCGTCCGAGTACTGGGACTGGAGAAACTCGCTTGATTACTACGATAATCGCCGAACTTTCACGCTGAACTCTAAAGTGCGCTTCGCAAAACGGTATGTCATAGAGAACACCTACCTCTCCGGCTCGTTTACGCGGGAGACAAGCTACAATGAGTTTACAGCCGACGAAGGTCGCCGGGACCGATGGGCCGTCAAGAGTGCGTATAACCATCACCTTACACCGACCCTTAACATAGCAGCCTATGGTGAGATGCTGTCCGATAAAACATACCTTACCGACTTCTCAAGGAATCTGGAAGATCACCTTAACCGTCAACTCACCTCTCGGCTGACCGTAGCCAAGCGCTTTGGCAATGGAGTGTCGATTACGACTCTGATGTCGCATACGGTTGACTTGGACAAAGAATCGCGCGTGGATAATATCCCCAACCTGAACATCTCCCTGCCTACGGTTTATCCATTCGGCAACGGTAGCCGCGACGCCGACGGCAAACTGCAACAGAGGTGGTATCACAATTTCACGCTTCGCTACTCCCCAAGCCTCCAGCACTTTTCGACACGCACCACGCCGGACTCAACTATTGCCCACGAAGAAGTTCTCCTCGACAGTGTTTTCGTAGACAGTACCGGTCTGTGGGAGGTCACCACCGACACGGTCACGGTTGAGGACACGATCTCCTATCGGAGTCGCAAACACTACATCAAGCTGAATCACAGCCCGGCCGTCACTCTGCCACGAATCGCATTGGGTTCTTATGTGAATATCATCCCCTCGTTCCGGTATAGTGAGACCTGGTTCAAAATCTTTGGCACCGACCAGTCTGAGGCCAAGGGGATCGACCCGGGGACTTACCGCACTTATTCCTGGAGCACCGGCGTGAGCGCTTCGTCCAAGCTGTATGGCACGGTGTACCCCAACGTCATCGGTGTAACCGGGCTTCGCCACGTACTGGAGCCACGTGTCAGCTACAGTTATTCACCGGATGTGGACCGTAATCCTGAGGTTCGTGCTTTCGCGGGAGGTGGCGCTGGGAGTAAAAAAAGTTCGCTGGTGTCATTTGCTCTCAAACAGGATTTCATGTCCAAGATCAAGAGTGGTGAGGACGAACGCAGCCTGAACCTGCTGACCTTGAATTCCAGCGTCAGTTACAACTTTGAAGCCGACGACAAACCGTGGAGTATACTCAAGACCACTTATCAGTCGACAGCGGTGCCAAATCTGAATCTGCACGGAGATTTCACGCACTCCCTCTATGATCCGGACACGGACGAGTTGAGTTTCTGGTCCCCGTTTTGGCAAAGCTTCAGTTTCAATGCCAGCCTCAACCTCAAAGGCACTTTTCCTCTGTTCGATGACACCGGTATTCCCATGGGCGCTGATTCGGCCTCACAA
>CBDUZQ010000332.1:0-3191 GCA_965371755.1 uncultured bacterium | reverse complement strand
CGTGCTTCTTCCAGTTTGTCGGCGCGGAAGCGGGCCTTGCAGGTGCGGCAGTCGACCATCGGATCGTTGAACTCGCTGACGTGGCCGGATGTGTGCCAGACCTGCGGGTGCATCAGGATGGCGGCGTCGAGACCCTCGATATCGTCGCGACGGTTGGTCATGGCGTCCCACCAGTAGTTCTTGAGATTGCGCTTGAGCTCAGCGCCCAGCGGACCATAGTCCCAGCACGAGGTCAGACCGCCGTAGATTTCCGAAGATTGAAAAATGTAGCCGCGCCGCTTGCACAGCGACACCAGTTTGTCCATCATATCGTTGCTGTTCTTCTTGGCCATGTCGTTCTTTCTATGACAGTTTCGTCTTTTTCAACTTCTGGAGAAACTCCAGCGATTTCAATTCACCCTTCACGCCGGTCTGGCAGCTTACAAATCGTGTCAAAGCCTCCAGCAACAACTCTGTGTCGGCATAAGTTATCGGCATCGCGGCCGCCTCGGCTAAAGAGGCACTCTGGAGCGTCACTAACTGCTCAAAGCAGGCCGAGGACAGACGAATATACTGATCTGCCGCCGTTTGGCAAGAACTACATAGCACGCCGCCTCGCTCGGGATGGAACTGTACGTGCCCTTCAGGCCGCGAAGCGGCCTGAGAGCCAGCTTGACTGGTGCCAGCTTGACTGGCCCGCCCACATCCGGCGCAGTGAGTGAGTGACGGATGATAGCCGAGATGCGACAGACATCTCAGGAAAAAGGCCAAAAACAGCGCTGGCAGCGACCTCTTGTCGGCCGCCTCTACGCACTTGAGGTAGCTCACGAAGTAATCATAGAGAGCCACTTGTGATTCTTCTTCCGGGAGGAGCAAGTGCAGCAGTTCGCAGGCGGCGGAACCATAGGCCAACCGCCCCATCGTGCCTTCTTTCTCGAACGAAAACGTTTCGAGCGGGTCAACATCGCGAATATAGTCGGAGGACTCTTTCTGAGAACTGTAGAAGGTCAGTTCCAGAACGGCAAACCCGACGATCCGACCGCGCTTCGACTTGAAGCTTCGCCCACCTTTGTCGACCAGCGCGAGCTTGCCGAAGCGGCGACTGAAAAAGATTACCGTGCGTGAGGACTCGGACCAGTTAAAGGCCTTCAGGACGACGGCTTCGGTTTTCTCAAGTGACATAGCATCTACCGGCCGCGGTAGAGATAGATAGTCTCGTCGGGGCGGGCCATGTGAAAACGGGTGCGGGCGATATGTTCAAGATAAATCCGGTCGGACTCAAGCATCTGTCGGATACGGTCATTGTCGATCAGGTTGACCAGCAACCGCTGATTGGTTTCGACCAACGCGCTTTTTTGCAGTTCCAGCCGGACGATGCGCGGGATGCTGTAGGTGCCGACCATGAGCGAGTAGAAAAACAGAATCCCCACGCCCCAAAAAGCGTAGCGTACGACCTTTCGCCTGAGGCGGGCGTCGGCGGTGGAGAGTTTTTTGACGAAACTCTCCGTCAGCGACGGTAGTCGTGACCTGGTTTTCCTCACACGCCTCGGCATGGGAAGAAGGAAAGGGGTGTAGAATGAGGAGGCAAGGTTAAAAGTTCGAGATGGTTGAATCCGGGCGGCATGCCGATATCCGGCTTGTGATCGCCCCCCTGTTCAGAAACTGCATACCGACATGCGCTCGCAACGCCCGTAAACTTCCCGTTATACCAGCCGATATATTGAAAGATAGCGGTAAAATCACGTAAGGATCACCTGTGCCCAAGATTGATGACCTGTTGAAAATCGTCAAAGAAGCCTCCGCTTCCGATCTGCATCTCGGCGCCGGTAGCGTGCCGATGGTTCGTCAAGACGGCGTGCTGGCCAAACCTCAGGCCGAATTGGTGGAGGCCCGATGAACAACAGCTCGCAACGCATTCGTCTCGATGAAATCCTCGTTCGCGAGGGACTGATCTCCGAAGAACAGATCAAGGAAGCGCTAATCCGTCAGAAGGCACACGGCGGCAAGCTTGGTTCGCAACTGTTGTATCATCGCGCCATCGATGAAGCCGGTTTGGTGCAAGCGCTGGCTATTCAGTTCGACTGCGAGGGTGTGGTGCTCTCCGGCCTGGAGATTCCGGAGGTCATAACCAAGCTTATTCCCTCCAAAGTGGCCATTGCTCGCAAGATTATGCCGTTCGACTACGATCCGGAGCGCAACCTGCTCAAAGTGGCCTGCGAGACACCCACTGATCAGAGCTTGATCAACGAACTGAACTTCGTCGCGCGCGGCAAAGAAATCAAGCTGTACGTGGCCGCCGAACTGGCGCTGAACACCGCCATCAACCAGCATTACATGGGCCAGAAGGTTAATCTGGAAGATAGGCTGCTTCTGGATATCCCGGATGAGGCCACCGAATTGACCGACGACTCAGCGACCTCGCCGGCTGACGATGCGGGAATCCTGGAACCCACCCTGCCGACAGTGCTGCTGGTGACCGATGAAGAATACTCCGGACCGCTGGTGGCGTCCCTGCTGGAGCGGGATGGTTTCCAGGTGTGCACGACCGATTCGGCGGATGAGGCGATTGGAATTATCAGCGATCGTGTTTTCAACTCGGTGCTCATCAAAGACACCGTGCCCGGCGATTACATCGATCTGATCGACCGCCTGCGCAAGAGTTCGCCCCGAACGTCCATTCGCTATTACGAGACGGCGTCATCGCTGATCCTGGACCAGGATGCCTTGATTTCCGAAGGCGATCTGTTGTCCAAAAACATGGAACTGTTCACCTCGCTGTTGGCGCTCAAGAGCGGTGATCCGGATAATCATAGCGGCACTGTGGGGTCCTACGTCGACAAACTCTGCCGCCAGATGCAACTGCCGGACAAAGAGCGTCTGATAATTTCCAACGCCGCCTACCTTCATGATCTGTCCCGTCACTACTACCAGCCCGAAGAAGGAACGGACCAGCGTTCATGGATCGGTCTGACGGCCAGGTTGCTGTCGTCTTTGCAGTATCCACCGGTAGTGGTGGAGATGCTGCGCTCAATGTACAAAGATCTGAAAAGCAAATACACCAAGCGACTGCCGGTCGAGATCCTGGGCGGCAACATCCTGACGATTGTCGACCTCTACTGTGAAACAGTGGACCCTAACGAGAAGCTGCCGCTGGACAAGTTCGACGCCATCAAGAAAAAGTGTCGCGACCTGGTTGGTCGTCTGTTTCTGCC
>CBDUZQ010000331.1:0-3211 GCA_965371755.1 uncultured bacterium | reverse complement strand
AGTATATGAGTGAATATGACTGACAAACTGAAAGATCGCATAATCGAGTTGATTGAGAAGCCGCTCTCCGAAGAAGGCGCGGAACTGGCCGATGTGGCCTTGTCGCGATACAAATCGTCCACCACGCTGAGACTCTTCGTCTATTCCGAACACTCTGTTTCTGTCGACGAATGTAGCCGTCTGTCCCGACTGGTGGGTGACTTAATTGACGGAACCGATCTGCTCAGTTCGGGTTATACTCTTGAAGTCTCCTCTCCAGGTCTCGATCGACCACTGACCACAGCCCGCGATTTTAAGTTCAGAGCAGGGGAGACGGTTAGGCTGGAGTTTGTCGATAAAGGCAGGAAAAAAGTCACGGCCGAAATTGTTGCGGCCAGTGACGAGAAAATTGAGTTGAGGAATGAGTCCGGCCTGATTAGTCTCGGACTTGCTGAGATAAAACAAGCGAAAATCGTGTTCTGACGGAGTGTGTTTAGATGCCGTTTGATATGGTAGAGGCGATCACCCTTATCGCCAGAGAAAAGAATCTTGATTTCGATGCCGTGCTGGAGACTCTCCAGGCCAGTTTGTTGGCGGCCGCCAAGAAGAAATACAACTATGTCGACAACATTACCTTCAAGTTCGACCGCAAGCAGAACGATCTGGTGATGATCGCCACCAAAAAGGTGGTCGAAGAGTCTTCCGACCCGAACACGGAGGTGTCGTTGGGCGAAGCCAAGGAGATCGACGCCGAAGCCGAGGTGGGGGATGAGATCGACATCTATATCGATTACGAGATGGAGTTCGGGCGGAATGCCATCGCCTCGGCCAAGCAGACACTGGTCCAGAAAGTACGTGAGGCCGAGCGTGATCGTGTCTACGATGAGTTTGCCGATAAGGTGGGCACCCTGGTCTCCGGAGTAGTGCAACAGATCGACAAGGGTAGCGTTATCGTCAACCTGGGCCGAGCTGAGGGTGTTGTGCCGATTAAGGAGCAGATACCGCGTGAAAAGTTCCGCCAGGGGGATCGTATTCGGGCGTACATTCTCGACGTACAGCGGGAATCGAGAGGACCACAGATCATACTCTCACGCGTTAACAATGAATTCCTGCGTTCTCTCTTTGCTCTGGAAGTTCCGGAGATATATGAGAAGATAATTGAGATCCGCGCCATCGCCCGCGAGCCCGGTGAGCGGGCCAAGGTCGCCGTCTTTTCTACGGATGATCGGATCGATCCGGTCGGTGCTTGTGTCGGTATCAAGGGTGTACGCGTGCAGTCGATTGTTCGTGAACTCAACAACGAGCGCATTGATATCGTTCCGTACTCATCCAACTCGGAGGTCTTTGTGGCGCGGGCATTGGCGCCGGCCAAGGTCGTGAACGTTGAGGTCTTTGATTTAGAAGGTAAGATGACGGTCGCGGTTGAGGACGAGAAGCTCTCTCTGGCTATCGGTCGCAACGGTCAGAACGCCCGTCTGGCATCCAAGCTCACGGGTTGGAAAGTCAACATTCTCTCGGAAACCGAGTACAATGACGCCAGGCGGCGTGAGGCTGAGATGCTCGTACCGGTCGGCCAGCTTGATGGCGTCGGCGCCAAGATTGAAGAACGTCTGGCTGAAGCCGATATCGGATCGGTTCAGAGGCTGGCCGCCTCTCAGGTTGAAATGCTTGTCAAGATTCCTGGCATCGGCGAGAAGACGGCCGAAACGCTGGTCGAAAAGGCCAGGGTGTTTGTGAAAGAACTCGAAATCGAGTACGAACGCCGGGCCAAGGAAGAGGCCAAGGCCAAGGCGGACGAAAAAGTCAAGGATGCCAAACTGACCGCTGAAGATGTTTTTGAAGATGACGCTGAGTTCGTCACGGAAGTCGATGATGTTCCCGAGGCGATGGCCCCATCTCTGGAGGACGTCGAAGACGAGGACGAATCCGCAACAAAAGTGAGAAAAGATATTGATGACTAGTACGTTCAGCTCTGTGCGTGACTGGTGGAGGTAATAGGCGAATGGCCCAGGCATCGCAGAGAATTTATCAATTGGCTAAGGAGTTTAAGATATCCTCGGCAGCTATGCTGAAGATAATCTGTGATTTGGGGTTCAAGCCCAAGTCGCACATGTCGGTGGCGACTTCGGAAATGGTAACCGCTGTTACCAAGAAGTTTGCCGAGGAGAAACAAGAAGCCAAGAAGGAAATGGAACATCGCGAGCAGGTGCGTGAAGCTGTCACCAAGTCGTCGTCTGCTCGTATTGGAAGCATAAAGGTCGCCGACAGTACCTCGAGTGTCGCTCGCTTGATGCGCAAATCTGAAAAGAAGCAGAAGCGCAAGGAACGTCGGCGCAAGAAAGACCGTCGCACCGTCGACAAGGCGGAGGTAGCCAAGAGTTTCAGGGCAACTATGGCCGGGCTTAGCGGCGTCAAGGGGCGCAAACGTTATCGCCGAGGTCATGGTGACGGCGATGAGGGCGACCTCCGGCCTGAGAACCTCCTCGAGGTCAACGAGTTTATGTCGTTGGCGGAGCTGGCCAAACTGATGGATCGCAAACCAGCCGAGTTGATCGCCAAGCTCTTTGACTTAGGTATGATGGCGACGATCAATCAGCGCCTGGATATGGACTCTATCGAGATGGTGGCCGCAGAATTTGGGTTTGATGTTGCTCCGGTCGCCGAAATCGGTGACGACGCGCGCGAACTCGAAAGCGAGGGTAATCTCGAAGTACGAGCGCCGGTAGTGACCGTTATGGGCCACGTTGACCACGGCAAGACGTCTTTGCTGGACTACATTCGGAAGACCAATGTTGTCGCCGGTGAAGCCGGCGCCATTACGCAGCATATCGGCGCCTACCAGGTGGAACTGGAGCGGGGCGCCATCACTTTCCTGGATACTCCCGGACACGAGGCGTTTACGGCAATGAGGGCGCGTGGTGCTCACCTTACCGATATTGTCGTACTGGTGATAGCCTCCGATGACGGCGT
Organism: uncultured bacterium; assembly: GCA_965371755.1. GTDB lineage: Bacteria > Zixibacteria > MSB-5A5 > GN15 > FEB-12 > JAJRTA01. Next base: position 262 of record CBDUZQ010000331.1, on the reverse strand, counting down.
GCGACCGCAGACGATCGAAGCGATCGATCATGCCAGAGCAGCCAACGTTCCGATCATTGTTGCTGTAAATAAGATCGACAAGCCAACCGCCGATCCGCAAGGCATTCGAACCAAACTCACTGAACACAACCTGGTGGCCGAGGAGTGGGGCGGCAAGACGATCATGATCGATCTGTCGGCCAAGACGGGTGAGGGAGTCGACAAACTCCTTGAGATGATCGTATTGCAGGCTGAGTTGATGGACCTCAAGGCGGATCCGTCT
>CBDUZQ010000330.1:0-3213 GCA_965371755.1 uncultured bacterium | reverse complement strand
GGTTCCGTAAATGGAAAGTACGACGGCCGAAATTTGAGCTTGAGACCTTCGCCGAAAAACGCCTTACAGAAAGCCACCAAACAACCCTTGAGGTCGGCCATGGTCACGCCCTCGTCAATCAGGAAGCCGTCAACCTGGTGAAACACGACGTGGGCGCGGGAACTGATCGCCTCGTTGCGGAAACACTTGCCGGGCGTGATAATCTTGATGGGCGGCTTCTGTTTTTCCAGTTCACGAACTTGCACCGGGGTGGTGTGTGTGCGCAGCAGGCGATCACCCTCTACAAAGAAAGTGTCCTGCATATCGCGAGCGGGATGATCGGGCGGGAAATTCAGGGCGCTGAAATTGTAATAGTCGGTTTCGATATCCGGTCCGCGGGCAATCTCAAACCCCATGCCGTGAAATATGCCGCACATCTCCTCGATGACCTGGGTGGTCAGATGTATCGCGCCCACCCGCTGGGCGGTTCCGGGCAGGGTCGGATCAATCAGCGGCGTTTCGGACTTTTTCGAGAATTTTCTCTCGGCCGCATCGAAATCCTGCTCCAGTTGGACGCGACATTTGTTGGCCTCGGCCCCCACCTGCTTGCGCTGCTCAACAGGGAGATCCTTCAGACCCTTGAGGATGGCGGTAAGTCGTCCCTTCCGCCCGAGGTACTGAACGCGGAATTCTTTAAGCGAAGCGAGCGAATCAGCCGAACTGATCCGCTCCAACGCCTCTTGCCTGAGTCGGGCAACTTCCTCCAGTGGCGACATAGTCAGTCAGCCCTGAGGTCAATTGCCGGAGGCGATCTTTGCCAGGTTGGTGAAGGTGGCCATATCGCGAGCGGCGATATCGGCCAGGGCCTTGCGATTCAGGTTGACACCGGCCTGGGTCAGGCCGTGCATAAAGCTCGAGTAGTTGGTATCGCACATCTTCGCGGCGGCTGAAATACGCGCAATCCAGAGCGAGCGGAAAACCCGCTTTTTGGCGCGACGATCGCGATAGGCATACATCAGACCCTTGTTGACCGTTTCCAACGCGGTGCGATAAAGACGACCGCGAGCACCGTAGTTACCGCGGGCGCGCTTCAGTACTTTCTTGTGACGTTTGTGAGCGGCAACGTTATTCTTTGAGCGTGGCATTTCTTATCTCCTGGTCTATCGGCCGAGCCGCCTATATAGTGGGAACCATTCTTCTGACGCGCGGCAAATCAGCTGCTGATATCAAACTCGCTTTGCGCAATTGGCGTTTCCGTTTGGGCGACATCTTCGTCAAGATATGCGTGCGGTAGGCGTGGTGTCGCTTGATTTTTCCGGAAGCCGTCTTTTTGAATCGTTTGGCGGCTGCCCGCCTGGTCTTCATTTTCGGCATCGAGACTATCCTTACTATTAACTATGCAAACAAACTTTTCTATTCTGAACTGGTTGTCGACGGCTCGTTTTCCGTAGCATCGACTTCATTTTCGGTCTCTGGTTTGGCTTCGGACTGGTCTGCCGGGCTCTCTTTGGCCTGCGGTCGACTCTCGCGTAGTTGTTTCAGTATCTCGGCGTTTGGTCCCAGTATCATGCTCATGTTGCGCCCTTCGCGCTTGATCTGAACATCCACCACGGCAATGTCGGCCATATCCTTAGCTACCCGCTCCAGCAGGTGACGACCACGCTCGGTGTACGCCAACTCGCGTCCACGAAACATCACATAGGCTCGCACTTTACTGCCCGACTCAAGGAACGCACGAACATGCTTGCATTTGAACGTGTAGTCGTGGTCATCGATCTTGGGCCGGTAACGCATCTCCTTCAACTGATAACTATGCTGGCGTTTTCTGGCCAGCTTGTCCTTTTTGGCCTGTTCGTACTTGAACTTGCCGTAGTCAAGTATTCGACAGACGGGCGGACGGCTGTTCGGAGATACCTCAACCAGGTCAAGCTCGAGATCCCGCGCCTTGTCCAGAGCCTCATTGATCGGCACAATGCCGAGTTGCTGGCCCTCAGGTCCGATCAGTCGGATCGGCGAGGCCTTAATCCGGGCGTTGACCCGAAGCGTCTTGCTGCTTATGAAGCCCTCCTGTTCATTAGTACCTCAACTCTCATTCAATCCTTTAGTTTCGATTTCCGAAGCCAGCAACGCCGCCGCCTCTTCCACCGACTTCACGCCGATATCGCCGACCGTATGCTTGCGCACAGAAACCGAATCCGCCTCGACTTCCCGTTTGCCGACAATAAACATGTACGGCACTTTGAGCAGTTCGGCGTCACGTATCTTGGCGCCGACCTTTTCAGAACGAATGTCGAGTTCGGCTCTGATGTCACGAGCTTTCAATCGCTTGACAACATCAGCGGCATACTCATTCAGATCGTCAGTAATCGGCAACACCCTTACCTGGCACGGCGCCAGCCACAAGGGGAAATTGCCTGCGTAGTGCTCGATGAGGACACCAAAGAATCGCTCTATCGAGCCCAGCAGCGCCCGGTGAATCATGAACGGTCGCTGCTGCTGACCATCAGCACCAATATAATGAAGATCGAACCGTTCCGGCAAGGAAAAATCGAACTGGATAGTCGAACACTGCCAACTGCGGTTAAGGGCGTCCTTTATCTTGATGTCGATCTTGGGTCCGTAGAAGGCGCCGCCGCCCTCATCGACCTGATAAGCCAGGCCGGCCTTCTTGAGGACTGAGTGCAAACCGTTCTGAGCTCGTTCCCAATCGGCCGGATCGCCGATTGCTTTCTCCGGCCGAGTGGACAGAAAAACGTCGAAGTCGGAGAATCCAAAAGCCTTGAGTAAGTCGACGCAGAAATCCAGCAGCCAGACCAACTCCTCTTCCATCCCCTCCTGGGTGACAAAATGGTGAGCATCGTCCTGAGTAAAACCGCGCACCCGCATCAAACCATGCAGAACACCACTCGGCTCGAACCGATAGACGGTACCAAGCTCCGCCCAGCGCAGCGGTAGATCACGATAGGACCACCGGCGCGAACGGTACATGGAAATGTGAAACGGGCAGTTCATCGGCCGCAACTGGAACTTGCGTCCCTCGGCCTCGAACGGAGCATACATATCGTCTTTGTAGAAATCAGTGTGTCCGCTCTTGTGCCAAAGATCGAGATTGGCTATGTGTGGCGAGAACACGAGTTCGTACCCGGCCCTGAGATGCTGTTCCCGCCAGAAATTTTCGATTTCATTGCGCACCCGGGCGCCGCGCGGCAGCCAGAGAATCAATCCGGCGCCGAC
>CBDUZQ010000329.1:0-3227 GCA_965371755.1 uncultured bacterium | reverse complement strand
AACCGGGCCAAATCACCGCCGGCCAACAACCCTGCCAAAGGTAAGGGTAAGAAGAAGTAGTTGCGAAGCGGCAGATGTGGACATCTGCCGTGCACTCGCGAACGAAGAAGCAATCCAAAGACCCCGATGTTAGTGCCGTCAGGTGACCCCGCCTGACGGCCTTTTCATTCTTAGACAATCAGCATCGCGTCGCCATAGCTGTAAAAGCGCATTCGGTTTGCGATAGCTTCGTGGTAGGCGTTCAGGATTCGTTCGCGACCGGCAAAGGCGCTGACCAGAATCAGCAGCGACGATTTCGGCAGATGGAAATTAGTCACGAGATGATCGACCAGCTTGAAACGATAACCCGGCCTGATGTACAGATCAACCATCCCCGAAAACGGCCGGACCATATCTTCATCAATTGGCGCCGATTCAAGCGTGCGCACGCTGGTGGTGCCGACGGCGACAATTTTCCCGCCGCGAGATCGCACGCGATTTATCGCCGCCGCCGCCCGGGGCGAAAGTGTCGCCATTTCCGGGTCCACCACGTGCTCCTCGATGGTCTCGGTCTTTACCGGCTTGAATGTCCCCGGCCCGACATGGAGGCAAACTCTGATTGTCTCGACACCCTCTCGTTCCAAGTTATCAATAATCGACTTAGTGAAATGAAACCCCGCGGTGGGCGCAGCCACGGCGCCGACATGATCTTTATCAGCAAAGATAGTCTGGTAACGCCTGAGGTCGGACGGCTGGTCGTCGCGCCTGATGTAGTGGGGCAGCGGCACGTGCCCAGAACGCGCGATGATCCTGCTACGTTGTCGCTCCGAGTGAAAGGCGATTATCCATCGTCCCTGACCTATGTCCGTGACCAAACGAACCGTCAAATCATCGAACTGAATCTCCTCCCCCACCTTCACCCGCCGCGAAGGCGACACCAACGCCTCCCATTCAAGCGGCTGAGCTGGGTCGACTCTCCTCACGAGAAAAATCTCGACTCTGGCCCCGGTCGCGCGACGCCCCCACAGACGCGCCTTGAATACTTTGGTGTCGTTGACCACCAGGGCATCGCCCGGCTTGAGAAAACTGACGATACTCTTGAATGGGTCAATACGAACCTCGCCCGATCCCCGGTCCAGAACCATCAGCCGCGATTGGTCCCGCCGCCTGGCGGGATGCTGTGCGATCAACTCTTCAGGCAGATCATAATCGAACAGTGAAATGTCGGTGGCTTGCTTAAGCAATGCGGGCAGCCCTTCAGCGCTTGGCATGGTGTGAGATCACGATACTTCGCGTCAATAAAGATATTACGGGTGTCATTTATAGCGTCACTTCAATTCCAGACAGGCGCTATTCGAGCGACTCAGACGGCCGATCTCACGTTAGAAGATGGTCCTGCCACGCTTTCAACAAGCCTCTCTGAACCTCAGTAAGCTCAGTAGGTGCGGTTCTTCCACTCAGCCAATCGATCAGTGCGTTCAAGGCTGCCCTGGTATCACCCACCGTTAGAGTGTGGCCCGTTGTCTCTTTCAGTTGGTCGCGGAGTCTCACTGTCTCATGAATTAGTATAGCCACCGTCCCGGTGGGATCATTTTCGCGAGTGAACAGCCCCAACAACTCTTTCAACTCATCCTCGTTCATGATTCAATAACTACGCGCCCCTGATAATTGGGACGACCAACATCACAGACGGCTACAGTTCAAAACATAGTTTGTTGCCCGTCGGTTGGTGGTCCAATACCCAGATGTTTCATCGCTTCGGGCGACGCCACCCGACCGCTTCGTGTGCGCTGGATGAAGCCGATTTTGAGCAGAAACGGTTCGACCATATCCACCAACGTGTCGACTTCCTCGTTTAAGGTGGCGCCCAAAGCCTCGATCCCCACCGGACCGCCCTTGTAATATTCGATTATGACCTGCAGAAGCTTTCGGTCCAAATTGTCCAATCCCAAGGCATCGACCCCCTCGGCATCCAGCGCCTTGACGGCGATCTCGTTGCGGATGACTCCGTCATCTTTGACGGCAGAGTAATCGCGTACCCTTCGGAGCAACCGATTGGCGATCCGCGGCGTACCCCGCGAGCGCAGGGCGATTGTCTGAGCTGCCTCCGGCTCGATCTCCGTTTCGAGAAGTCGCGCCGAACGAAGGACGATCTCGGCCAGATCTTCCGGCGGATAGAAATCAATATGGTAGTATAACCCAAACCGATCCCTGAGCGGTGAGGACAACATACCGGCTCGCGTCGTGGCGCCGATCAATGTGAAGCGCTTCAGCGGGACATTTATCACCTTGGCGAAAGCACCCTTGTCGACCACAAAATCGACTTTGAAGTCCTCCATGGCCGGATACATGAACTCTTCGATCACAGCCGACAGCCGATGGATTTCGTCGATGAAAAGGATGTCACCCTCTTTGAGGTTGGTCAGTATTCCCATGAGGTCGCCGGTTCGTTGAAGGGCCGGTCCGGCCGTGGCGAAAAGTTTCGTATCCATCTCCCTGGCGATAATATGCGCCAGCGTGGTCTTACCCAACCCAGGCGGACCGTAAAACAGGATGTGTTCGGCAGCTTCCTTGCGCTGCCGGGCGGCATCAAGGGTTACTTTAATCTTACCACGTAATTCTTGCTGGCCGATATACTCCGCGAGTGTTTTCGGCCGCAGGGATAGCTGCACCTGATCTTCTTCAGATGTGATCTGCCCGCCGGAAAGAACGCGTTCGCGAGTCATCGGGAATCAACCTCGGTCAAATGCCGGCTCTGAAAAATACAACTTATTAGCTGTTCGGCGCTCTTGATTTTCGGATTATCTTCGAGCGCCTTTTCGATCATCTGCTGCGCTTCATTCGGCTTGTACTGTAGTTGTATTAGGACTTCGGTCGCCTCGTCGGCAAATGGCGGCGTCGGGGTTGGTTTCTTGGCCAGTGGCTCATCCTTTTTCGACAGGGCGAACTTGGCCGTCTTGCCGTGAAGTTCGGCAATAATTTTCTCAGCCAGCCGGGCGCCGACACCCGGCAGACGATTGAGGCACGCCGCATCCTTGGTCTCGATTGCAGTGGCGATATCGCGAATCGGCATTACCAGCGATTTGAGCGCTTTCTTGACCCCCAGCCCGGGCACCTGAATATAGAGTGAAAAGAACTCCCGGTCGAAGGCGTCATCGAAGCCAACCAGTCGCGGATAGTGGCTGGACTTCCTGTCCCCCGCCTCAATATAGTAGATCGTCTCGAAAGTGATCTCCTCGCCCACAGCA
>CBDUZQ010000328.1:0-3246 GCA_965371755.1 uncultured bacterium | reverse complement strand
CATCCGGACAAGTGATGACCGGAGCAGTCCCACCGCCGCCCGCGCAAACGCGGATACGGAAGACATGAGTTGCACTGCCCATGAAAGTGAAGTCATCTACTTCGAAGTTATCAACCAATACAGTGCTACCATCTGGGTTAAGCAGTGATATCTTGTAGCAACCTGGGTTGATTACTTCAGGAAGGCTCAGGGTGATATCCTCAGCCACATTGGTCTGCACTGTCACCACAAAGTCCTTGCATAGAGTGCTGAACGGTGAACGGATATCACTGTTGAACTCACTCTGCATCTGACCCCACTCGACATGTCTGAAGAATGTGCGCACAAAGTCACCCGGAGGCGCCGGCGGTTCAAACTCGTCGATACCGGCATCGTAACAATCCGTGGCGTTATCAGCCAGACCGAAGAAAGTCAGATCATCGGAAGCACCGCCGGTAGCGATCGCCAGAAGGTGAGCGGTCAATTCTTCACCGCCCGGAGCAGGAGTCTCAGGCACGACCAAAGTAACGGCCACCTCCTGCGGCGTATTAAGCGCACCGGGAGCGGTTACCGTAATTGTCGCGGTATGCGTACCGGGACCGGGCATGAGACCCGCGTTGACCTCGACCGATATGTCGGCCGGGGTAGTACCGTCTAAGACCGGCATATCGAGCCAGGCCACGTCCGCACTGAGGCTGAAGTCGTGGGCGCAACTCTCCGAACTGACATTGAACGTCTTGGGACCCAGATCGGGAGCGCAGACATCATCACTGAAATCCAACTCCGCCGGCGACACGATGATGTTGGACGCTACCGCGGCGGTGACGGTGAAGCCGTCTTCAAGGATATCGGCGGCAGCCGACCAAGAATTGACGGTCACGTCATACAGTCCTGTTGACGCATCATAGGCAAAATCGAACGTCGCCTGCACCTCGGTAATGCTGTTTACTACAATGCTGCTGGCCACGATCATAGGTGCGCCGCTAGAATGCGTCAAGTATGCTACCGTGACATCGGAACCCGCACTGGCTTGCCAGTCAGTGTTAGCGCCGGTAATTGTTACGACCAGACCCTCATCGCATTGTGCACCCGTGTTCGGATCAACCGACACGATCTCAGGTACCACCGGAGCGACAATACTGAAAACACCACTTTCGCCGCAGTCTGAAGTACCGGCGCAGCAGATGCGTACGACTACATTACTCGATATATCAGCAGGTACCATCCAACTGGTGTTTCCTGTATTAGGATGACCAGTGGATAACGGATCAAATGCCCCACCGTCGACAGAGTAAGATATGTCTACATAGTCGCAGTCGGCGCAATCTGAGGTTGTCCAGGAGATATCGTGCATTGTACCGGCGGTCAAGTTCTCGCCCCCGGCCGGTGAAGTTACAACAACCTCACACGCGGGCGGTGGGCCGATGGTAAAGCAGTGCGGACCATCCCAGTTCGGGTAGACATCAGGGCCAGCCCATTTCCACACCCCACTGGGCGGGTAGAAGGCAGAATCGAGACAGATGGTCTTCCCTATCTCAGATCCGGCAATCGGACCGATGTCCAGGGTGTAGACAACATCATCAAAGCCCGCCGGTAGGCCGTCGCTGAAGAACCGAAACGCACCGAAACCAACCGTATCCGCGTCGGCTCCGGTAGCACTGAAATGGCTGATAAAAAAGCCACCATCAAATTGGGCTTTGCCCAGAGTGCCGGTGGTATCACCCACCATGCCGACCCAGGTAGCACCGTCCGGTGAGTGAACCCGGAAGCCATTAGTAATGCCGCCGTGGGAATCACCATCGCCGGTGAAGCGAATGTAAAACGTCACCGGAACACCAGTGTCCAGGTGGTCGGCGTCGAGCAGACCGTCGGTATGATCCAGCGAAATCGACTGGGCGCTGGCCATACCATAGCCACCCAGGACCATGATTGTCAGGAGAACGAAAAAGCGTAGCTTCATCCGTAAAACCTCCGTTGAATAAGTTGTTGAACTCTAACCTTTGATTTCAAAACACCAAAACGGCCATGACGGCCGATTTCCCAATTTGTCAACCTCGACGAACACTCACGCCTCCCAAACTGATTCGTCGTCGCCGCTGAATCTGACCCTTCCACACCTTCATCCGGCCGGAGTCGGCGGCTCTCATTGTACCTGGCCCAAACAGGGGACATTGCTGAACCTGCATGGGCTACTAGTTTCCGGGAGTCAATCGACGCCTTCGCCAATGGACTCTCTATGCCTAAATCGAAACCGTATTCGGCTGATGCCAAATCATTTCCCTCTGACAGAATACTCACTGCCAATGTATTTCAGCACAGCCAGCTAAGTTAGACCAACTACAGTAAACAGAAGACAAAGGCCTATCTACAAAGGGTAAATAAGCGCTTCTTCGCCAGTAAATATAAGGCAGCATTTGCTTTTGTCAAGGCATAAAGGGAAATCCACGCCCTTCGAACCGCCGACTACGACCTAGTCAAGCTCCTTCCGGCAAAGAGGCGAACGATTACTACCGCTAACTTATTTGGTCGCAACACCATAGGATACAGATTGCGGCCTGTTCACTTAATCAACAACATTTTGCGGGTTTGGCTGAACCCCGCTGTTTCCAGTCTGTAGAAATATACTCCGGATGAAACTGCTACCCCGTCATCACTATTTCCATGCCACGATATCTCGTGTACTCCGGCGGGCATTCGCTCATCAACCAACACTACAACCTTTTGTCCTAACAGATTGAACACCTCTAACCTCACCCGGCTGGCCGACGGCAGTCCAAAAGCAATCGTGGTCACCGGATTGAACGGATTCGGGTAGTTTGGCGACAGGAAATAGTCATCAGGAATCATCGGGCTGATATGACTGCCGCGACTCGCCACAATACTGTATTCGCCCGGCTGGAGATCCACTGTCTGATCCGAGCCGAGTTGGAGCGTGCCGTCCGCAGTGTGTAGGCTCAAGCTGTACCCGAGGTCGCCGAGGGCCGAGCTGTTCTCCAGATTGACCCGACTAGTTGTGTTGCCGGTCAGGACCAGTTTCCAGACCACTTCATCTTCGAACCCACGGACGTCGGTACGAAGTCGCCCCAGCACGCTGTGACCGGCGCTTTCATCTGACGCCAAATGGATGCTGTTCGCCACTCCGGGCGCCATTGGCGGGCAGGGAGAGTCATAATGAGCGTCGAAACCGGCGTCGGCATCCTCGGCCAAACCAAGATAGACTGTCTGACCGGTGCCGTCCAGACTGATCCGCACCATGCCCTCGTGAGA
>CBDUZQ010000327.1:0-3258 GCA_965371755.1 uncultured bacterium | reverse complement strand
ACCCGCCGGTGATCAACAAGCAACTGGGAATGCGCAAGTCGGCTATCAAAGAGGCCTCACGGTTGGCGACATATTTCTTACGCCACCGTATTCAAACGATCGTCTTCGCCCGCTACCGGCTGTATGTCGAGGTGCTACTGACTTATCTCCAACGCGGATTGAAGGGTGACTTCGGTCGCGGCGTCAACATCGCCGGTTACCGCGGCGGCTATTTGCCGAACGAACGTCGCCAGATCGAGCGGGGCTTGCGCGATGGATCCATCACCGGCGTCGTGTCGACCAACGCTTTGGAACTGGGGGTCGACATCGGAAGTCTGGAAGTATCGATCATTGTCGGCTATCCCGGATCGATCGCCTCGCTTTGGCAGCAGGCCGGACGGGCCGGACGTCGCAGTGGCGCCTCGTTGACGATCATGGTGGCCAATTCGTCCGCCATCAACCAGTTCTTGTGCAGCGAACCCAAGTACATTCTTGATAAGACGCCGGAGTCGGGGATAATTGATCCCGACAATCTGATCATAAGGACCAATCACCTTAAGTGTGGCGCCTTCGAACTTCCCTACGATGAAGAAGAAACACGCGCCTCCGACGGCGACATCGAGATCCTCGACTATCTGGCGGATTCCAAAGTGGTCAGACATTCCGGAGATCGTTACCACTGGTCGTCTGAGATCTATCCCGCGGGGGAAGTATCACTGCGCTCTGCTTCACCGGAGAATTTCGTGATACTGAACGAAAACGAGAATTCCTCCGTGATCGGTGAGGTCGACTATTTTTCAGCGCCGATATTCCTCCACCCCGAGGCGATCTATTTGCACCGCGCCGATCAGTATCAGGTGACCAAACTCGATTGGAAGGGACGCAAGGCGTACGTCAAGGAAGCCAAGGTCGACTACTACACCGACGCCGAAACCAAGAGCGATCTGAAAGTGCTGGCCGTAAACCATGAAACACAATTCGGCGACTCGCTGATGAGTTGTGGGGACGTGTCGGTCACCAGCGTCACCGTGATGTTCAAAAAAATCAAATTCCAGACGCACGAAAACGTGGGATCTGGCAAACTTGATTTGCCGGAGTTGGAGATGCACACCAGTGCGTTCTGGTACGCTTTCCCCGGTGATGTCTCTTTCCGCGTCGGCCTGGGTAGTTCCGACTTCGGTGGCGCCCTGCGAGGGTTGGCCAACATTCTGGGCAAGATAGCACCCTTGTGGGTGATGTGCGACCCACGCGACTTGCGCTCCATTTCGCAGGTACGCGCACCGTTCACGGAGCAGCCCACTATTTACATCTATGAGAACATCCCTGGTGGTGTCGGTCTCTCAGAGAAACTGTTCAACGAGCACGAACCGCTCTGGGAGTCCTGCCTCGACCATCTCAAATCGTGTGCCTGTACCGATGGTTGCCCCTCCTGTGTCGGGCCGTCGATGGAGGTCGGCAGCGAAGGCAAAGCGGGCGCTATTCGTCTGTTGGAATTCATGCTGGCCCACCTGCCGGTGTAGTGATGGCATCTACGGACGGAGATGCGCCTGTTCACAGCCATCACAGTGAAGCGGGATATGGGCTTTTGAAACAGCTTCCGATAAGTCAGTCACTGACCGCGATGGAACCGTTTGTCCGCCCTGATGTTGTCGGCGTAGTTTGATTTCCCTTTCAGCCAGCCGAATCGAACGTCTTCGGCCTCGTCGAAAGGTGGAACGTACGGTTTGATATCCAGCACCGGCGTACCGTCGATAATATCCAAGTTGGACACGTGGATGATGTTGCCGTCGATGCGATCAATGACCAGTACTGAAAGGCCGATTGGATTGGGTCGCCGCGGCGCACGAGTGGCAAAAACACCGCGCCTTTGATCATCCAGATATGGCTTGACCGTCAGCGCAAACCCCTCCGACAGATGCAAGTGAAAGAGCAGCACGAGGTGCGAAAAACCATCGAGGTCACTCAGACCTTCGGTATACTCCGGAAGCAATTCGATACTGCCTGAAGCGCCGGAACTTCGACTGGGCTGGATGGGCGTGCCTTCGGGCCTGCTGAACGGAGAGTGCACAACGCCGATAGGTTGGTAGGTAATACTGTCCATATCCTCAAGATAGGCTTCACTGCACCGGAGGTCCAGACTTATATACGGCGTTCCCAGCGGCATGAAACCGGCAGCCATGACAAACTCAGCACAAATCAAAAAGCAGAACAAACGCAGCGGCGCAACGTTTTAGTGGACAAGTGCCGGCAAACACTCAATCGTAGGGCACAAGAGCAGCGATATGATACCGGGTCGACTGTAACGCGCCGCCGCGGTGCCCGTTATGGTCAACCGGAGAAAACTTGGATTCTTGCTGAATGAGTAGACAATGTCGTTCCTGGAATCACTAAGAGACCTGAACCCGATTTGGCAGGCCTTGCTGGCAACTTGCTTTACCTGGCTTGTTACGGCGTTGGGCGCCGCTACCGTCTTCGTGGCCAGAGAGATGAAACGCAAAACTCTCGACGCCATGCTCGGCTTTGCCGCCGGCGTGATGATCGCGGCAAGTTACTGGTCTCTCCTGGCGCCGGCGATTGAGATGTCCGAGGGTCAGTCGTTACCATCATGGGTTCCGGCTACAGTTGGGTTCCTGCTGGGTGCAGTTTTCCTGCGTGGCCTCGACCGCATCCTACCCCACCTGCACCCAGGTTTCCCCACGGACCAGGCCGAAGGGATCAAGACCAGTTGGCAGCGTTCGACGCTCTTGATTATGGCCATTACGTTACATAACATCCCCGAGGGGTTGGCCGTGGGCATCGCTTTCGGCGCAGTGGCGGCCGGACTGCCGTCCGCGACTTTGGCCGGGGCGGTAGCTTTGGCGATAGGCATCGGGATTCAGAACTTTCCCGAGGGTTTGGCCGTGTCAATGCCGTTGCGACGCGAGGGAATGTCCCGGAGGCGCAGTTTCTGGTACGGTCAACTTTCCGGTGTGGTCGAACCGGTCGCGGGTGTGCTGGGAGCGGCTCTGGTATTGATAGCGCGACCGATTCTGCCCTACGCTCTGGCCTTTGCCGCCGGGGCGATGATATTTGTGGTAGTGGAAGAACTGGTGCCGGAGTCCCAGACCAGCGGCCACTCACACGCCGCCACCATGGGCGTTATGCTTGGCTTTGCAGTGATGATGGCTCTTGACGTAGCGTTGGGATAGCAATTCGTAGGTCAGGAGGCTTGTCCCCCTGACACCTTAATCAGGTGATCGCATGATTAGTCAACAAAAGGACACAAGCACACCTTCCCGG
>CBDUZQ010000326.1:0-3258 GCA_965371755.1 uncultured bacterium | reverse complement strand
GCCGCCGTGCCGGCACCGGTTAGAGTGACATAAGCGCGTGTCTTGAGCGAGCTGTGATTTCCGACACGGTTGCCAGCCCGACGACGGAGGAGGAGCCGTCTCTGTAACCGAAAGCCGGTGTAGAACAGCAATTTGTTGCCTTCAATCGTCTTAGGCGCACACTTAGGGGCGCGCGACCGCCAATATGGCTTTCCGAGCGCCACATCGGCACACAATGTGATCCGCGAAAAGTGTCGAAGTCGTCGAAATTGTGATGACCTGCAACTCGTTGGGCGGCTGAGAGTTGCGATAAGCGCGCGCCTAACCTGTTGGAATGCAGGGGAGTTATCCTTCTTGACATAGACGTAAGAACTGATATATTGGCCCGTTGCTTTTTTGGCTTTGCGCATGGATTGGCGGTATCGTCTAGTGGTTAGGACGGGTGGTTCTCAGCCATCAAGCCGGGGTTCGATTCCCCGTACCGCTAAAGACTTTTTTGAAAGTGCGCAACGCTCCGGGCAGTGAAGCTGAGGTGGTTAGCTTTACTGCCCCTTTTATATGGAACTCGATATGCTCATCTTGCGGGCGCTCCTTCATCAACAGATCTTCGAGGAATAGTGCCCTCAATTCGTGCTGCGTTCGAAAAACTATCCGTTATGATCCTGAGCGCTTCGCATTGACAGGGGACACAATCGGACTCCGGGATCTCAACCCGTCGGGCGTGTAAGTACTTCTGCGTAAACGGCCATGACTTATATTCCGTTAAGGGAAGATACACATGGTCGACAAGGGCGACGAGGCAGACAAGCTAACCAACGAACTGATTGCAGGCGATGAAGAAAGGGACAGCACTCTCATGCTGTCCCTTTTTGCACTACTGTTAGCTGGCTGTACCTATTTCAGTAGTAGCATCTTTCGAGTCTCAACGTATGCACCTGCCTCCAATTGGTACAAGTACACCCCACTTGAATACTGGCTTGCGTCCCATTCGTATGAGTGCTCGCCGGGTTCCAGGTGGGAGTTAACGATCGTTGCGACCTTATGACCGAGGATATTGTACACCGCCAGATTTACGGTGGAAGCGGTGGGCAGGCTGAATGTAATCTCTGTCACAGGGTTGAAAGGGTTGGGGAAATTCTGTCCTAACCCGTATTCCCCAGGCAACGCTTCATTGTCGGTACCGTCGGCATTGAACACATGACCATTCCGTGCGTCCAGGACAAACGGAGTCCCCATTACGTCAACGACCTCCGCCGAGTTGATTCTGATCTCGGTGAAGTCGTCTGGAAGGGTCAACACATCAAACTCGATGCTCGCGACTACGCGACTCGTCGACAGATCGATCGGGCGGTCGAGGTCCTCCCACACCAGATGGACGGTTGAGCGATCATGGTTCAACGTAACATTGTCCATGCGCTCTGAGGTCACGCCCGCGAAGGCCAGATGATCGGGGTCGTATTCAAGGTGCAGTTCCACACCGGCGGCGGACGAGCCGCTTCCGAGCGTCACCGGGACGGTTACGCGTTCACCGTGACCGGCCACGTCCCCAAGATGCAGCTCCAACCGCTCGGCGGTGGAATTCAACTCCGCCCGACGGGCTGTTGCGAAGGGAGGAGGCGCCCAGGTGTTGTTAACATCACCTTTGCGCACACCCACGAAACTGGAATCGGTTTGATCGTATGTGCTCAGCGTCGTGGTGATAAGATCCGGGACCGGGCACCAATCAGACGTAGTGACATTATAACTGGAGTCGACAAACTGCCAGTTGCCGCATGGCAGGGTATCGAGCACAGCCAGGTAACGACGGATCTTGATGATATCGCTTATGCTCACATTACAGTCGCATGTTACATCGCCGGCTATAAGCTGATAACCGCTGGTGAACGGTTCCAGCACAGCCAGATGCCGCCTGATCTTGATAATGTCGGCCACCGAGACACCGGGATCGTTGGCGCCATACGAAGGTTCTATCTGATAACCGCCGGGTGGCAGGTCGCAGAATTCGTAGTGACCGGAGGCGTCGGTGACATCGGATCCACCCGGCGCCAAATCAACCGTCACGTCGGGCATCTGCTTCACCATGTCGTAATAGACGACATTGCCTGAGATGCAGTGGTTCACTTCCTCGACAATGACCCGCCCGCAGCAGTAGCCAAGGCCGGGTATCGGATCGCCGATTGGATCGACCACCTCGTTGCCTTCCAGCCAGCAAATCTCGCAGGTGTCATCGATGCTTCCGAGTACTCTGAAAATGATGGCGGCAATGGCGTGGCCATCAGGGACGGAGATCGGATTGGCGAAGTCCTCCCAGATGATATGGACTTCACCGCCACCACAGTTGACGGTGGGAGAAGTGAGGAAATCGGACACCACTATCGAACACGCCAGGCAGGCATCTGGATAGGTCAGGTGGAATTCCAATCCGCCGATCTGCGCTGTCTGCATCCCATTGGCCAGGATGCGAACACCGGCATAGCCGCCAGGTGCACCGGAGGCGGTGGCGACCTCGAAACCAGGGTCGCAACTCGGCGGTCCGCACTCACCGACGTAATCCTGATCCGGCATCGAGGTGCGGACATTACGGTAGCTGCGACTCGGCGGCGTGAAGAAACAGTCCTGCATTACAGGGATAACCGTACCCGACCACCCGCATGGTACGGCGCAACGATAGAAACCGTTGACGTCGGTAATCTCGTCTGGACACGGCAGCCCTGTCATTGTCACACCGGGCATCGGGGCACCGGCTACATCGAGAACATAGCCTGAAAGACTGTAGGTAACCGGGATGGCGAGGTAGTTCTGGTCCGGTTGATGCGAATGAACGTTGACATAGGAGCGGCTGCCCGGAGAAAAGCCCCAGCAGTCCAGAGTCGGCGTAATAGTACCGCTCCAATCGCACCGCACCGCCCCTTCATAGTAGCCGAATTCGTCAGTCACCACCAGGTCCGGGAATCCGGTCATTACCACGTCGGGAATGCCGACACCGGCCGCATTGTGCACTTGTCCGCTGATCGTGAATTCAGTCGGGGAACCCTCGTAGTTCTGCCCCGTCTGATCAGTAGTGACGTTGTCATAGTCGCGGTATGGGGGTGCAAAACTCCAGCAATCCTTGGACGGCGTCACGCGTCCGCTCCAGCCAGACGGTACTGCCTGCTCGTAGTATCCGTTGGCGTCGGTTGATACCGAGCCGATATCAGTGAAAGTCATGGTCACGTCCGGGATACCACCACCGCCCAGGTTATGCACCTGACCGGCAATCACTACTGACGCCGGTTGCAC
>CBDUZQ010000325.1:0-3262 GCA_965371755.1 uncultured bacterium | reverse complement strand
TGCAGTTTCTGTGGGCGGAGGATCGTGCGTGAGAAGATCGGTTCGCGTTCGGCTCACTACTGCCCGCGCTGTCAGAGGCTGTGACGACAGCGTCTGTTCGCCCGTCGTTCATCAGTAAGTGTGGGTGCTGTCAGGCGACTCGCCTGACAGCCAACAGGTGTGAAGGCTGGCGTCGCACAGGGTCACCCGACACCACCCGAAAACACGAATTTACATAAACTAATTGACGGAATCCTTGCACTACCTAATAATCATTCTGGTTGCATCAAGCCGTAGTTGCAGTATATTAGAGGTAGAGGACCACAATGGTATCTATAGACGCAATTATTAATCGTCAACTCCTGAAATGGGAGTTGGAAAAGAAACAAGTAGCCGAACAGCCATTGGCGAAGTCGGCGCCGCCGCAGGTGGTAACAGTCAGTCGACAGGCAGGCAGTCGGGGTAGCCACTTCGCCACCCGTCTGGCCGAAGAACTGGGTTTCGACAGACTGCATCGGGAGACCATAGACGCTATCTGCGATTCATCCGGTTACAGAAGGCGAATCGTGGAGAACCTGGATGAACGCTTCCGAGGAGATCTGGAGCTGATGGTGGAAGCGCTGTTCACCGGACAGTCGGTCGATCACCGCGACTACACCAGGCACCTGTTTCAAGTGGTACTTTCGACGGCACGGTTGGGTGGCGTGGTACTGGTCGGGCGGGGCGGCAACTTCATCCTCGGCCCCAGGCGGGGTTTCCATATCCGGGTGGTTGCACCCCCGGAGCAACGAATCGCCAACCTGGTGATGTACAAAAACGTGACCAAAGAAGTAGCCGCGGCGGAAGCCGACCGGGTGGACAGCGAGCGTAAGGAACTCATGGCTAAGCTGTTCGGCCATGATATCGATGATCCAGCGCACTACGACCTGATCATCAACCTGGGTCTGATGGATCTCGAGGAGATGGTACGGCCAACGATTGCAGCCATCCACGCCAAGTTTGCGCGGTTAGCCGCTCTGGCCGAAGAGTAGAGATTATCCCACAGGTTCGTTTTGCAGGGTCCTGATCTCGACGCAGTCGGAATTGTGACCCTGCGATCTTCTCTATACAGTCAAGTTGCGCGCGTGTACGATACCGGCGGTTCTCACGACCTCCTTCGGATGTCGAAGGAACCACCGGAACAACCGCTCTTGGGACAGCCGCAGTAAGCCCGGTGTATCCTATCTCAGAACTGCTCGGTGCGGAGCATCACTAACGTGCAGGCCTCGATCACCTCGAAGCCGGCCGTCTTCAGTTTCTCGGCGAGTTCGCTGTTTTCTGCGCCTGGGTTGAACACTACCCGACGAGGTTTGAGCTTGAGGATATTCTTGTATTCGCCGCTGGATATCTTCGGGTTGACGTAGACGGTGAGGGTGTCGACCGAATCAGCGATACCGTCCAGCCTCTTGACCGCCCTGATGCCATCCACCACGTGCCCCGATGGGTGAATCGGTACCTGCCGGTGGCCGTGATCCTTGAGTCCTGATGTTCCTTTTCTCATACGCCAGATCCATCCGTCTTGATCTCCGGTAGTACCTTGATTTCCGTTTCCACGGAAGAGGAAATCAGACAGTACTTCTCGCTTTTCTGAATGAGTTCCGCTATTCGCTGCTCCTCCGTTTTGTCCGGGACTCGAATCTCCGGCCGAACTGTGATGGACGTAAACAACAGCCTGCCACCCCTGAGATTCACTTCGCCTTCTATCCTGCTCTCATAGGTGAGAAAAGAGGCCGAAAACCTCTCTACGAAATATAGAAAGGTTGTCATAATGCATGAATTTATAGATGCGAGAAACAACTCCTCGGGTGACCAGTAACCATGAGGACCGTTGAATTCAGGAGGCGTAGAGATCTCAATCTCAGGATTATTCTGGGAATTCAGTGTAGCCTTTTTCCCCTCATCCCACTTGACCGTATTCCTAAACACCATGTTCTCTAACCCGTGATTTCCCATATAAGGCCTCAAAAAACAGGATTTACGTCTTTCAGTGCTTTGACGATACCAAAACCTCCTCGAATTGTCAAGAATCCCTGCGTTTCGCTGAGCGATCAGTCCGCTGCTGCCTTTATTATGCGTTGCTCCATGCCTTTATCAATGGCGGTAATCTAACGTTGTCGGCTGCATAAATCAACAAGTGTGGCACCCCGATGTTTCCGAGACGGCGCCGCGAGTGACGCCTCGCGGTGGGCGTCATGACACTGTCAACCCACGTCACCCTTCGACTGCGCTCAGGCTGACGGCGTGCGCGCGAAGCGCGAGAAACAGGCTTGCCTGCACACAGTGATCTCAAACAATCGGCAGAATGTTGTTGGGGTCAAACTTGTTCTTGATCTTGCGAGAATAGACAGCGTTCGGGTCACTGCTATTTTCATCCAACGCCGCAAGAAAAGCTGACCGGTCGATAGGTTTCTGACGCATAGCTGTGTAGTCATCGCGGGCGGTGTCCGGCATCACGCGGAACGATGCGCTGACAATAAATCCCAGAAGTCCCCACGAACCGGCATATATTTTCGCGATATCATACCCCGACACCGATTTGAAACAGATGGAACCGGGCGTGATGATCTCCCCTTCCGGCGTGACGATTTCCGCCTTCAGAAAGTAGCGACTCAACGGCACGTCGTGGTCGTGCATCTCGGCTGAAAGACCCACCGCCAACGCGCCACCGACCGAGCCGACATACGGAAGCTCGGCGTGTGGCACAAACAGATCCTGATCCTTCAGGTGGTAGTTGATCTCACGAAGCGGGTAACCGCTGCCGGTAGTGACGTACAGATCCTTGGCGTTGATCTCGATCATTCGATTCAACCGATCAGTCTTCATAGCTACCAGATTTTCGAACGACTGCCCGACCGGTTCGATATTGTTGCCGAACCCGGCGATGAACAGTTTTTGACCGTGCTTGTTGGCCAACGTCACGACACGGCCGGCTTCCTCAGCCGATTCCGGATGAAAAGTCGGTATCTGTTTCTGGTAGGTCAGCCGATCCTCCGGGAACTCGCCCCGAAGGAGAGAGACAAACTGGTTCACCTGATTCATGGCGCCAAGATAAGGATGTTTGGCTGCTTGTCAATGTTGTGGTTTGTGAGGCGTGACCAGAGTTCTGAACATCCGGTCCTTGTAGGTCAGTCCGCCGCAGCGGATTGTGATCCTGACAGGCAAGATAGCAAGCTACTTCCTGGCGTCAGGAGCACAGGACTCCTGACCTACAAGTATCTCTTGGAATTAAGCAAGACAGTTGTGT
>CBDUZQ010000324.1:0-3274 GCA_965371755.1 uncultured bacterium | reverse complement strand
TTTCACACGCTGCACAATATTTGTATAATCTTTACCTCGAGGATTTATGATGCAGTGAAAGTGATCGGGCAGGATGACGTGCGCAAGTAAGTCGAAGTTGGTGCGGCTCCACACATTTCTAAATGCTGACTTGAGCAGATCGATATCCTCTATGAGAATCTTGCGTCGTTGGTAGGTTACGCATGTGATAAAACAGGTGTTCTTCAAATCGCCGTACCGTCGTAGTTTGGACATATGCCAAGATAGCTATGGTTGGCTGTTATGACAAGAAGGGATGTCAGGAGCACCAAGGGCTCCTGACCTACAAGACTTGACTACAAGACTTGACACTAGAGACAGTCGCTACAAGAAGTTCTCCCCCACGGTCACGACGTCCGCAGTTGGCGGAGGCGTGCGACGATTACTTCCGCGATCGCCTCAAGCATCGTGCGGTCCTGGTCGGTGAAGAATGCGGGTTGGTTGCTGTCGATATCGATCTCGCCGAGGCATTGGTCGCCATCCATGAGAGGAACTACTATTTCCGAACGAGTGGACACCGAGCAGGCAAGGAAGCGAGAATCGGATTGTACGTCGTCGACCGTGACAGTTTTCTTCCGGGTGGCAGCGGCGCCGCAGATACCACGATTGAGTTCGATCCGAGTGTGTTCGGTGGCGGGACCAAGGTATGGACCTACCTCAAGGTGATCGGAGCGCATCATGTAAAACCCGGTCCAGTTGTAACCATCGGAGAAACAATCGATGAGCTCTACCGCCGTTTGAAGCAACGCGGTTTCAGAACCGACCGATGAAACAGCCGCCTTGACCGTTTTGACCAGTCGTTCGCGATCAGGCTCCATTACAACCGATCCCTGATGACTCTGAGGTTCTCCATCGGCACTTCCGACCGCATGGCGCAACCGGGGCCGATAATCAGCCGCGAGGGATCGTTCTCACTCTTGATCTTGTCGATCTGATAGGTGATTTCGTCGGGATTGCTCTTCTCGAGCCAGCCGAACTGATCGACGCCGCCCACCAACGTCCGGGCAGGAAGCTGATCGTAAGCCTTGTCGAGGGGAATATTGGTCGGATCGCTGCTGTCCCAGTTAAGCATCTGACAATGGTAGTCGATCTTCGACAACTGCTGCAAATAGTTGTTGGAGTCGCAGACGTGCAGGAGGTTGAAGGCATCGTCCTCGGTTGCTTCGACTACTTTGAGATCGTAGGGAACACCAAACCGCTCATACTCCTCCCAGGTCAGCAGGTCGCTCGACGCCCACTGGCAGGTAGCGTAGAACAGGCCGTCAGCGCCGGCGTTGCGAAGTTCGGAGGCATAGGCGGTAAAGGTTTGGCAGATCGACGCGAGCGCCGGCTCGACTTTGTCGGGGTGGCTACGGAGATGTTCGACCAGCATCCGGCGATCCTCCACCATCCGGCCGGCCACCGATAAGGGCGTGAAGACAGTCATCAGGATAGGCAGGTCCTTACCGATCGCCTTGCGGATACCGGCCACGACCTTAAGATGTTCAGCCAGCGGCGGGCTGGATAGCTCCAGCGGCTGGATTTTCGCCCAGTCATCGACAGAAGTGACGGGGAAGTGCTTCTTGGTATGCTTGGTGTGTTCATGGTGCGAATACGCGAGCTCCTGGCCCCATCCCTGAACATGATAATCAGCACGTGGGTTCAGCTTCATGAAGTCCCAGTCGAACATCTTCTGGAAACCGACCATAGCCTCAATGGTGCCCTCGGCGTGATGCTCCATGTGGAAGAAGTGACGCCAGAAAGAGGCGGCATAGCGGTCAGGTGTTTCCCCCGCCATAATCATCTGGCAACGTTCCCGGTGACTGTACTTTTCCATAATCGGTTCCTTCTGGGCGGTTATGATCTCCTCAATATCGCGACGACTGTGTCCAGTCTGGTTCAAAAAGGACAACAAGGGTTCTCCCCGGTCGGTTCAGTGAATATAAGTGGCTGTCACCCGGTCGGTCAACGCTGTTTATTGGTTGAGCAAATTCGGGGCGAACCTTTAGTGATTCAAGCAATTGCCGAAAAACATAATGATGTAGTCTATCGAACGGTTGCTAAACAGGAGTCTGAGTATGCCTACCAAGATTCTCGTCATCGATGATGAAGAATCAATGTGCAATTTCATGGAGATCATGCTGGCCAAGGAAGGCTACAAGGTCGACACCGTCCTTTCGGGCTGTGACGGCGTTTCGCTTCTGAAAGAGAAGAACTACGACCTGGTGATTGCGGACCTGAACATGCCCGAGATGTCCGGCATCGACGTCCTCAAGCAGATACGCTCGTTCAAAAAGGAACAGGATCTGGTAGTCATGACCGCCTATGCTTCAGTCGAGACGGCTATCGAAGCGATGAAGCAGGGAGCTGCGGACTATATCACCAAGCCGTTCAAGGTCGATGAAATCAAGCTGGCAATCGAGAAAATCATCAACCGCCGACAACTCCAACTGGAAAACGACACCCTGAAGAAGCAGCTTCAGGGGGATAATTCGTTCGACAACTTCATCGGCGCCTCAGAGGTAGTGGCCAAACTTAAAAAGCTGGCCTCCCGGATTGCCTCGTCCGATTCCACCGTGTTGGTTCGCGGCGAATCCGGCACCGGAAAGGATTTGATCGCCAAAGCGATTCACCACCACTCACCACGTTGCGGCGGCCCCTTCATAACAATCAACTGCGCCGCCCTGCCGGAACAACTGCTCGAATCCGAACTGTTCGGCCACAAGAAAGGCTCTTTTACCGGCGCTATCAGGGACAAAGAAGGTTTGTTCAAAGCGGCCGACGGGGGCACCTTTTTCCTCGACGAGGTCGGTAACACTTCGTTGGCAATCCAGGTGAAACTCCTGCGAGTGCTGGAGGACAAGACTATCATGCCGGTGGGCGACACCAAATCTATCGAGGTTGACGTTCGCCTTATCGCCGCCACCAATTCCGACCTGGAGGAGGAGGTCAATGCGGGGCGATTCCGCGCTGATCTGTTCTACCGGCTGAATGTTATCCCCCTGCATATCCCGCCCCTCCGCGAGAGAAACGAGGATATCAAGCTGCTGACCGACTACTTCATCAACAAATATTGTGGCAAACTGAATACTGCTCCCAAAAGTATCACCCCCGAGGCAACTGAACTGTTGATGAGTTATCATTGGCCCGGCAATGTAAGGGAGTTGGAGAATACCATAGAGCGCGCCGTGCTCTTGAATCGGATTGATACCATTGGAGTTGCCGATCTCGGCGAGAACATCCGCAACAGTCCTCCGGTTGGGGTGGTCCAGGAAGC
>CBDUZQ010000323.1:0-3287 GCA_965371755.1 uncultured bacterium | reverse complement strand
GGCCTCAGGCAACTGTTCGTTCAGCATGATTTCCAACTGATGCGTCCAGGTATCCTCGAATACCACACCCCAGCCGAAGGTGCATGAGTTACCCAGGGCGATGATGCGATAGCCCGTTTTGGGTTCGGTTTTCTCCGGACCACGCATGCCGCTTGAGTTGATGGTGTAATCGAGGTTGCTGAACAGCCGCGAAGTGGTCGTGATACTCGGTCGGAAGCGCCACATTAACTGTGCATCGCGCTGGTATACCTCAGGGAAATCGATATCGCGGTTTCGAGGGAAAAACTGATTGCGGTGGTACAGGTTCGGCTGGATGATCGCCAGAACCAGTTCGGCCAGAACCAGAAAGATGATTATCGAAAGCAGTGCCCCGACCAACCTGACTGTCAACGAGGGTGATCCGTGATTTGCCGGCATGGGATTGTCCGTTGCCAAAGTTTAGAAAAGCGAATAGATGAAAGGCGCCAGGGCCGATGATTCCGTGAATACTACCAATAGTGACAGTAATATCAGAAAGATCAGGATAGGTCCCAACCACCATTTCTTGGAGGTCTTGAGGAAGTAGAAAAACTCGGAAAATATCCGCAGTCGTCGGAACATAACACTCAACCTGTCCGGCTAAACTTTAACTGCCTGATTGCCTGGCGATCAGTCGAGCCCCTTCTCAAAAAGGAAGCGGCTTTGAATTTCGCTTGGCACTTGTCGCTTGTCTATTAGATATCGGCCCATCAGCAGAAAGTCAATACCACCGGAACAGAAAGTGGCAAACGCTTCCTCAGGCGTGTTGACGATAGGGTGACCTCGCAGGTTGAATGAAGTATTCAGCACCACCGGCAGGCCGGTTAGTTTCCTGAAGCTCTCTATCAGATCGTAAAACAGAGGGTTCTCGTCACGAGCCACCGTCTGGATTCGCGAGGAACCATCGACATGAGTGACGGCCGGGATTATCTGTTGCTTAGCTTCATGTACCCGGTAGTTGAACAGCATGAATGGAGAAGCTTCCCGGCAGTCAAAGTACTCAGGGGCGTACTCAAGCAGCACGGCGGGCGCAAAAGGGCGAAACGGCTCGCGGTATTTGACGGCGGCGTTGATCTTCTCCTTCATCCTGTTGTCGCGCGGGTCGGCTACGATCGAACGAAACCCCAGAGCCCGGGGACCGAACTCCATCGCGCCCTGATACACAGCGACGATGCGACCGCCCGCGACCTCCTCAGCCAGACGGTTCAGTTGCTCAGACGGCTCGCCGTCGATGAAGGCGATTTCGTTGTCTTGCAGAAACCCGAGGATCTCTTTATCCGCGAACTCCGGCCCGATCCCGAAGGCGGGCTGGGGACGTTTCTCATCGCCGGTCAGTTTGTGGTAGACATAGAGAGCAGCGCCCACAGCGCCACCGGCGTCACCGGAGGCGGGTTGAACGTACACCTGGTCGAAGATGCCTTCCTTCAAGAGCAGACCGTTGGCCTTACAGTTGAGGGCCACGCCGCCCGACATGCACAGTCGCGAATACCCTGTCTCCCGGCGGACGTGACGCGCCATTCTGAGAACGATCTTCTCAGTCACCGCCTGAATTGACGCCGCTATATTGTTATGAAACGACTCCAGCTTGCTCTCCGGATCGCGCCGGGGCTGACCAAAAAGAGTTTCCATCTTGTGACCGGTCATTCTCGTGCCGAAGTGAAAGTCGAAATAGTCCATGTTAAGATGGATAGAGCCATCGTCGTGGATCGTCACCAGTTCTTTTTCAATCAACTCGGCATAATCCGGACGGCCGTAGGGGGCCAGCCCCATTATCTTGTACTCGGCCGAGTTCACCTGGAAACCAAGGTAGTAAGTGATGGCCGAGTACAACAGGCCGACCGAATGCGGGTAGCGCATCTCCGAGAGCAAACGCACGCGGTTGCCTTCACCCACACCAAAGGCGGCAGTGGCCCATTCGCCCACGCCGTCGATAGTCAGAATCGCCGACTGTTCAAACGGTGAACCGAAATAGGCGCCGGCGGCGTGCGATAGATGGTGAGGAACATAGAGCGTCTCGCCGTCCCAGTGCAACTCCTTGTGAATGACCATATCGGTCCATAGTTTTCGCCGCAGCCAGATCGGCAGCGCCTTGAGCGAAGTGCGATAGGACCGACCGGGCGTGGCTATGTAGCCGGTCAGGATACGATCGAATTTGGTCAGAGGTTTGTCATAGAAGACGACATAGTCGAGGTCGTTAATGTCCAGACCGGCTTTGGCCAGGCAAAAGGCAGTGGCTTGTTGAGGCAGTTCCTGATCGTGCTTGATACGCGTGAACCGTTCCTCGGCGGCGGCAGCCACCAGTTGTCCATCCACTACCAGGGCGGCGGCGGCGTCATGGTAGAAACATGAAATCCCGAGAACTCGCATATCTAACTCTGACGGCGAAGCGTAGTGAGGTCCGGCTCACTGTCGCTGACCGGACTCCAGTTGGTTTTCTTGCTGCGATGACGACGACCGGCTTGCAGTGGATCCCATCCGAACAACCTGAAGACCGAGCCGATCGGCGCCAACATCAGAAAATAGAACAGGGTCAAGAGCAGCGCTGTCTGGAAACGGGCGAATTTCAGAGCGACTTTCTTCCAACCGTTCCAGATTCTAAGAGCGATTCTCTTCATGCCTTCATGTGTCTCTCTGCAAAAAGCCGTTGATTATGATCGCACAATTGCTTATCACACTATGAATGTGTGAATCTATGAATAAACGGCCGTCTGGTAAACTACATTTATCATCGGCAGCTTTGAAGGATCGATGAAATATAGCAAAATCCTAATAACGGGCGCTTCCGGATCATTGGGCAAGCAACTTGTCTGTGAACTTGTCCGGCGTGACATAAAGCCGATCGCCCAGGTGCGCGAAAATTCCGACACCGGTTATCTGGACTCGGTGGGACTTGAAAAGCGGATTTGCGATCTGAACGCGGGCGCTTCTTTCACCTCTTTGGTCGAAGGTATCGATGCTGTCATTCACACCGCCGCCTGGGTGAACTTCCGTCAGGATCGGCCAACGCAGTTCGCCTCGATCAACACCATAGCCGCGGTTAATCTGTTCAAGGCTGCGGCCGAGGCCGGGATCAAGAAGTTCGTGCATGTCTCGACGGTGGCCGCGGTCGGCGCCTGCAAGCGGCGGGGCAGCTCTCAGGAGAGCGCATTGTGCGAAAGCGATCTGATCGGCGAGAACCACGAATTCAACCTCGCCCACCTGCGTGTCCCCTATATTCTCAGCAAACACGCGGCTGAAATGGAACTGAAGAAAGCTGCGACAGAGTGCGA